>NZ_JBIVOP010000002.1:97623-127577 GCF_044754175.1 Neobacillus sp. NPDC093127 | reverse complement strand
TAGGTCCTGCTTCTCCTTGTGGTCCTTGAACCCCTTGTGCACCTGTTGCTCCTTGTGGTCCTTGAGTCCCTTGTGCACCTGCTTCTCCTTGTGGTCCTTGTGTCCCTTGCGCACCTGCTTCTCCTTGTGGTCCTTGAACCCCTTGTGCACCTGTTGCTCCTTGTGATCCTTGTGCCCCTTGTGCACCTGCTTCTCCTTGTGGTCCTTGAGTCCCTTGTGCACCTATTTCTCCTTGTGGTCCTTGAGTCCCTTGTGCACCTGTTTCTCCTTGTGTCCCTTGTGCACCTGCTTCTCCTTGTGGACCTTGAGTCCCTTGTGCACCTGCTTCTCCCTGTGGTCCTTGAGTCCCTTGTGCACCTGCTTCTCCCTGTGGACCTTGTGATCCTTGTGTGCCTTGAGTTCCTTGTAGACCAGTTGCTCCTCTTGGTCCGGGAGGTCCTGGTTTTCCAGCCGGTCCTCGTTTTCCAGCCGGTCCTCGTTTTCCGGCGGGTCCTCTAGGGCCGCGTTCTATTTGACATTGACATTCTCTATTTTTACAACAAGGGCACTCTTCTTTTTTGCACTCGCATTCTCTCTTGTCACAACGTGAGCAACGTTCTTTTTTACACTCACATTCTCTCTTGTCGCAACGTGAGCAACGTTCTTTTTTACACTCACATTCTCTCTTGTCACAACGTGAGCAACGTTCTTTTTTGCACTCACATTCTCTCTTGTCACAACGTGGGCAACGTTTTTTACTCATGGCATCTTTTTATTAGCTGCGTTGGGTTCTCTCCAATTTTTCCCTTCATAAGCTATTTCTCCTTTCTTGTTCGATATTATATATATATCAAGCAAAAATAAAAAACGAAACGGCTAATACACATGGGTAGAAAAAAGAGTTAAACTGATTTTTACTCTTACTTTTACAGCAAGAGCATAATCTTTCCTTTTTCCTTTTTCTTGAAAAATAACTATAAAGTCTGTTGTCATAATAAAAACAGAATTACTCCAACCTTTTCTTCCACAATCTAGCCCTTTAATTGAACAATACACCTGTAGTTTTAGGGTAAAAAGAAAGACCCTATTAATACAGGGTTTTTAACAAACTTTATTATAAATTTTCAAACTTTATTTAAAAACCACACTTTTTTCATAATAAAAAGGCCAACTTATTAAAAAAAGGTGGCCTTAAGGGGGAAACATGAAATTTGAGAGAACCACTTTGAAGAGTCTACAACAAGTTCTACTTTTTGCACATTTGGTGTATAACATAAAGAATTCATTTGTTCATCTTTTTGTTCAACTGTAGATTTACAACAAACTGAGTCGTTGTTATGCAAATCTTCTACATCGGTTTTTGTATAGAAAAATTCCCACTCATTCCCGTTAGGATCCGTTACCCAAAATTTATCTTGGGTAGCATAACAACAAGTTACATCCATTTCTTCACGGGCGAAAAAGCCTAACTTTTCTAAGCGTTCTTTATGTTGAAGAACATCCTCTAAACTGTTTACTTGAAAGCCAAAATGGCCAACTTGATTTCCAGATACTTAATCAAATAGTCCCACAGCAAACGTTAGATTTAGCCATCGCATTATTTAACAACTTAATGGAACGAATAACTGTTTCTTTTTCAAACTCGTTCATATGAGAAAAAACTTCATTCAAAAAAGCATTCATTTGTTGGTCGATCGTCGTTGCAATAAATTTCCCCTCTGTTGTTAGGGATAGAATACTGAATCGTCTATCATCTGGATCTGGTGTTTTTTTCACCAAATTCATTTTCACTAATGATTGTACCTGACGGCTAAATGTTGTAATGTCAGTACCTAATGTGTCTGCTATTTGTTGCATTGAAGGTTTATGCTGATGGTCAATCTCATAAAGAATATGACTTTGTATGAGGGTAATATCGCATCCGCCAGCACTGCAGCAATTTTTATTTAAAAGACCAAAACGTCTTGTCATAATCTGAAATAATTCACGGGTATTTTCCAATATTCCCCACCTCTTTATTTTATAATACAGAATAACTTGCAAAATGCAACCATTTATTTTGAATTATTTTTTAAATTTTGATACGCTGTTACAAAACTTTGATACGTCTCTTTCCCGTATATCTGTAGATCGCCTTTAAAAAAGTTTTGAGTCATATATTCATTTGCCTTCTCAATATCATAGTTTCTTGAAGAGCCTACAAGCTTAAAGTAAGCTTCAAAATAATCAACGGAGAGAACACTTGAATGATTTACTGTCACAAATCACCACCACCTTTACTTAGTTTGAGCAATTAACTTCTCCATGACCATAACATCAACGTACTTTCCATCTAGAATACCCTGATTCTTAAATATGCCAACCTCACGATACCCTTTCTTTAGATATAGGCCTTGACCAAGCTTATTGAACGGAAATGTAAATAGAACGATTTTATGAAAATTACTTTCTTTTGCTAACCTCTCAATTTCAGCTAATAATAAACTTCCAATGCCCTTCCCTCTGTATTCTCTGGCAATGTATACTGATAAATCTGCGACTCCTGCATACGCACATCGGTTATTATAAAGATTTAATGAGGACCATCCTAAAAGCCGCCCTTCTTGTTCAGCAACAATAACTTTAAATCGTCCTTTGTGTTGTTCAAACCACTCTTTCATGTACAGAAAATCTTTTGGTTCAGATTCTAAAGTTGCTATTCTGTCTTCGATTCCTTGATTGTATATGTTCAGAATGGATTCTAAATCCCTTTTGTTTGCTTCCCGAATCATGACCATAATTTTCCCTCCAAAATTACCAACTTCTTCTTGTTAATAAATATAAAACAAATACTTGCAATTTGCAAGTGTTTTGTATATATCTTGTTTTTACAAAAATTTAACGCCTTAGAGGCTTCCCTTTAAGGCGTTAAAAAAGTTTATCACATTCAAATTTATTGCGAAACATCACAATTATCCAATCTTCTTATCATACTTCCGCTCATCTGGAACAAACAAGATGCCAAGTTCGTGGTGGTCGCCTTCGTAGAGTGCGCGCTGAACGAAGCGAATCTCGCCATTTTTATCGAGTACATCGAGTTTGCAATGGGCGCGGTTTTTTTCCAATGCCTCGTAAAGGGAGTTTTCATCCCGGACAAGCACACCATTGGCTTTGGCGATAATTTCCCCGACTTGGAGTCCCATTTTACTTGCTGGGGATTCGGGAATGATGCCGATAATCATCAAGCCATGATTCTTTTTTGAAAAATAAAATGGTCTATTTTCGTCCTTTAATGACGCCATTAATGTTAAAGATTCACGCCCAATTACGGCTAACGCCGCAATGACAATCGAAACTAACGGGTACCAATAACCCGCCACCGAGAGAATCGAGATAAAAACCCCGAGCATAATGACTTGCCGGCCATGAAGCTGGATTGCTTCATTTGGGAGCATCCCTTTGATTTGCTGGTTAAAGCCAATCGCAAAGGGAACAAGGATTAGCGTGTACTCATTCGCACCCAAATGAAATACCGGCCACCAATCAAATGGCAGCTGGAGCGCGTCACCCGGAATAAGCATGAACAGCGGCATCATCCAGAGGCGCTTCACTTCATGGACACCAACACTTTGACCGCGCTTGCTTTTTGCTAGTTTCGGAGATGTTCCCTTGCTGCCATTTTTTAAAATCAAGACGCCTTCCGCAATAAGCAAAAGGCCAAGAATCACGACAACGGAAGGATATACCTTGTCACCAATCGAATGAAATGCCTTTGAAAAGAGCGGAATCGTCCAGTTATTTTCTGCGATTAATATCATCGTGAAAAAAGCAGCCCCGACTGTGTATACAGGTGAGATCAGCCGAACATTTGTCGTCAATGACCACAAAAATGTGAATCCAGCGATTAATAGAATGGCAGCGAAAGGTACAGCGATTCCGGCCGCGACAACAATAATCGATAGAACAAGCCCGCAAAGAAGTCCCAGCGGAAACAACTGCCGGAGTTCGTAATAAGCATCTTGGGCTCGAATATGGAAATTTTTCCGCTCCCGTTTTACCCTCATAACACCTAAAATCCCAGCAAGGAAAACGAGATAATATAAAACAGGATGAAGAAATAACTTGCCTGTCCCTTTAAGTAGCTCCACAAGCCATGTTTCCACCATTTCCTGCCACCTGCCTAATTCAAATTTCTAGTAACCTATTATCTAAAAGTCCCTAATGCTTATTTTACCAAATTACAACCATAAAACATATTGCTAGTTTCTAAAAAAGTTTTAACATACAATTTTTCATTACATTTAAAGAAAAAAAGAGACCGAGGTCTCTTTTTGGTTTATTTCGTGATCAACTTCAACGCCATCTGCAGCTGCAGGTCATTTTTCTCCTTTTTCATTTCCTTCATTGCCGCCTCTTCAAGCTTTGCCGCTGTTTTGGCATCAATTTCCCCGGTCGGCTCAAGGCCTTTGTCCTGCTGGAAGCCTTTAACAGCCATTGTAGTTTCAGCGCTGAAGTATCCGTCTGTCCGGCCCGGTGCAAAGCCCAAGCCCTTTAAAATTTCTTGAGCATTTTTGATCTGTTCATTGTTCATATCCTCTACTAGCGTCTTCTCAACTTGAATCGGGTGGGTAGCAAATATTGCTGGCTGTTTGATGGCCACATCCGGTTTAATCCCCTTTTTATGAATCCAATTCCCATCCGGGGTCAGCCATTTATAAAGGGTTAATTTAATATTACTGCCGTCGCCCATCGGTACCGGCTGCTGAACGGTTCCTTTTCCAAAAGTTGTTTCCCCGACTAGCTGATAGCCAGCTGCTTCCTGTAATGAACCGGCCAAAATTTCCGAAGCAGATGCACTGCCTTTGTTGATTAGGACAAGCACTGGATAATTCTTTTTCTCGGAAAGGGTAGAGAAGAAACGCTGTTTTTTGCCGGTACGCTGTTCGATTTGTACATATGGCAAATCCTTCGGGATAAATTCTTTTAATATATCGCCGACACTGTCTAAAAATCCGCCGGGGTTGCCGCGGACATCAAGGATTAGACCTTTAATGTCATCGTTTTCCAAAGCCTTCAAGTCCTTTTTAAAATCAGCCGCTGTATTTTCAGCGAAGGAGGTGATCTCGATATAGCCGATCTTTTTGCCATCATGCTTCTTAACGGAAGCATGGACGGTCTCAAGCGGAATTTCATCGCGCTTGACGTCAATCGACAGCGGTTCCTTTAACCCTTTACGGGCAATCTCTAACGTTACCAGCGTCCCCTTTTTGCCGCGGATTTTTAAGGTTGCTTTATTGAGGTCCAGCCCTTCGACACTTTTGCCGTCAATTTTCAGTATTTGATCATTTGGTTTAATACCTGCTTTTTCCGCTGGAGAATTCTTAAACGGCGAGACGATGACTATTTTCCCCTCGACCATCCCGACCTCAGCGCCGATGCCTTCAAAGGATGACTCCAAGGTTTGGGTGAATTGCTTGGCCGTTTCCTTGTCCATATAAACTGAATAAGGATCCTTTAACACCGAAAGCATTCCTTGGATGGCGCCTTCAACCAGTTTGTTTTCGTCTACTTTTTCAACATAGCGGCTTAGGATCAAATCATAGGCCTGCTCAACCTTTTCAAGGTCCTTAATGTCCGTTACAGCGTTTACAGGTTGATCTATGGGGATAAGAGCTTGCTCGAGTTTGTCGCTGCTTTCCTTTTTCTCTAAAAATTGCATTCCAGCATAGGTGCCCCCCGCTCCGGTTAGAAGCGAACCCGTCATCAACAGGGCCATCCATTTTCGATTCATGTAGAATCCTCCTCAAGATAAATATGCCTGTTATATCTATTTTTGTAAAAAGGCACCGAATTCCTGCCTGTTTATTAACTTATATGTATGAAATGGACGAGTTATGATTATTTTGGAAGTTCTCTTTTTCCGCAAAAAAAAGAAGAAGCGCATGCCTCTTCCTTGGTTTGATTATTAAATTGGAACAATGCCAATTGGATTTATTGCTGAATGATAGGCCCATGGTCCTTTGTAAAGTTCAAAGTGTAAATGCTGGCCATGGGAATCACCCGTATTCCCCATGGTGCCGATCCGTTGACCTTTTGAGACAGATTGTCCTGGTGATACTTGGAAACTTGACATATGTGCATAAACAGTTGTATAAACTTGACCATTTATCGAATGCGAAATATATACTACATTTCCATAACTGCTTGAATAATGGGCAACCGAGACAACCCCATCTGCTGCAGCTACAATGGGTACATTGTTGCCGCTTTGGGCAATATCAACACCATAGTGAAATGAACCATCGCGTCCGCCATATCCTGATGTAACACGACCAGGTGCTGGTCTTGTAAAGCTGCCGCTTGAAACCTGTGGTGCTGATACAGAGGGACTGCTACTATTGCTACTGCTACCGCTGTTACTGCTGGCTGCTGCCTTTCTCTTAGCTTCAGCTGCTGCTGCTGCTGCCGCGGCCTCTCTAGCCTGGCGTTCTTGTTCTAGTTTGATTGTTTTTTGAATCGATATCTCTTGAGCCGCAAGAATTTCCTCCTGCTCCTTTAAATCCATCATTCCTTCATGGGCTTCATGCTCTTGACTCTCTAAACTTCCTAATAGTTTATCCTTTTCAGCCTTTTGGGCAGTCAATTGTTTATTCATAGTTTCCAAGTCTGCGAGCATCTTCTTTAAGCTGGCAAGGTCATTTTCCACTTGAGTTTGTTTCTCCTCAAGCTCGTTTTTGTCGGCTTCATGCTGCTTTAAAATATCTTGGTCTGCCTGCATAATGGTTGCCACAGCATTCGCACGGTCAATAAAATCGCTAAAGCTCGTTGACCCCATTAACACATCTAAGTAATTGACCATTCCGCCCGTATCCTGATAGCTGCGGGCCCGATCCTTTAGGAGGACATTCCGCTTCTTAATCCGCTCCTTGAGAATCTTTGTTTCTTCCTGAAGCGTCGCAATCTGAGCTTTTGTTTCTTCTATTTTTGCAGCTTGTTCATCAATCTTAGCAGCGGCGTCGCTAATTGCTAAATCAAGGCGTTTCAATTCGCTCTTAACGCTTGCCTGCTGATCTTGGAGATTCGTAATCTTATCGTTTGCTTGATTAATATCCGATTTTATATCGGAACGCTGCTCATGTATTTTATTTTGTTCTTCCTTCAGTTTCGAGATTGATGCTGCCTCTGTTTTAGCAGGCATCCCTCCCAAAGAAGTCCCCAGCCCGACCGTTACAGCAACGGCAAGCGAAATAACTGATTTCTTCATCCGATTACTTCCTCCAACTCTATGTATAGGTTTACTATTTCTTTATTTATGTGGTTAACGATCGTTCACAAAATCAGGAAGAGCCTAACAAACAGCCCCTCCTGTTTAGAATTACACTTTCAAGAACTTCCTCACAGACATGACACTGCCCCATACACCAATTACGGCTCCCATTAACATCAGAATACCGGAAACCTGATAAACAAATGGAGTAAATGGCAGCACTTTGATAAACGTGCCCTCAAGTTTTGGACCAATATAATCATAAGCACGGTAATAAGCGGTAGAAATCAATATAATAGGCAAAATTGAGCCAACAATACCAAGCCATAGTCCTTCCAAGAAAAATGGCCAGCGAATAAATGTATTCGTCGCCCCTACTAATCTCATAATCTGGATTTCTCTTCGTCTAGCTATAATCGTAATTTTAATTGTATTAGAGATTAAGAAAATGGCGGTAAAGAACAAGCCAATGATTAACACAATTCCCACGTTACGGCTCGCCTTAATAAACTTAAATAGCTTCTCGACCTTACCTTGTCCATATCTAACCTTTGAAACATAATTCAGCTTTTCAGCCTTTTGTGCAACTACCATCGTATCTGTTGGCTTTTTCGTTTTTACAACAAAGACATCGTTTAGCGGATTATCCTGTTCAAAAAGCTTAAAGGCCTTTCCGTCCTCGCCAAGACTTTTCACTAAATTATCAAGCTCGCTCTTCTTTGGTGAAAAGGTGACAGTTTTAACTTCTGGCATTCTTTCAATCTCGCTTTTTAAAGTTTGCTGATCTTTCTCATTGGCGGCAACATCGATGTGAACGCGAATTTGCACGTCATCTTCAATCGTTTGGGCCACTCTATTTAAATTCATCATAATAACGAAAAAGACACCGACTAAAATAAGCGTTACGGTCACGGCACTAACGGATGCAAACGTCATCCAGCCATTCCGGCTAATATTCTTTAAACTCTCACGGGCGTGACGGCCAACTGTTCTAATTTTCATAACCGTATTCACCTCTTTGCTCATCACGGACAATTCTGCCGCCTTCTATGGCAATCACGCGATGCTTCATTGTGTTAACAATCTCTCTATTATGGGTCGCCATTACTATCGTTGTGCCCCGATTATTAATTTCTTCAAAGATGTTCATGATTTCCCATGAAGTCTCTGGGTCAAGGTTCCCAGTAGGCTCGTCAGCAATTACAACCTTTGGTGAATTGACAATGGAACGGGCAATCGAAACACGCTGTTGCTCACCGCCGGAGAGCTCCGTCGGAAGCATTTTTATTTTATGCTTTAAGTTTACTAATTCAAGGACTTCCATGACCCGTTTGCGAATGAACTTTGGCTGTGCTTCAATCACTTCGAGAGCAAAAGCGACATTTTCATAGACTGTCTTGGTCGGCAGCAGTTTGAAGTCCTGAAAGACCACGCCAAGATTTCTTCTGAAAAGCGGAACCTTTTTCATCTTTAATTTGGCAAGATTCACGCCATTCATTGTGATTGTTCCAGTGGTAGGTACTTCCTCGCGGTACATCATTTTGATGAAGGTCGACTTCCCGGCACCACTTGGGCCGACGACATAAACAAATTCGCCCTGATTAATCCGGACGTCTATTCCGTTAATGGCGGTAACACCATTTGGATACTTTTTATATACCTCTTGCAACTCGATCATTTATTTATCACCTTTATTAAAAGATCGTTCGAATCGTGGATTCGACAAAAATCTTTATTTATTTGCAAAATGGACCAGAATATCAAAATATATGTGCATTATTTCGCATAGACACATTATAACATCAAAAATCGCTAAGATGGGCGGAAAAAATATTACAGTTTCTTTTCAAACAATACAAGATTCGACAAAATTCCCTATTTTTTTTAAAAAAATACGTCCTGTGAAAATACACAGAACGTTTTGGATATTTTTTACTTTTTAGCTGCAAGCCAATCTGCCACTTTTTCAGCGTCGTCGCCTTGAATTACATTTGGCGGCATGCCGCCTTTACCATTTTTAATCGTATTCAAAATGTCATCCTTAGAAAGCGTTGATCCAATCTTGGTTAGGTTCGGTCCCATACCGCCCTTTAAATCGACTCCATGGCAGCCAGAGCATTTTTGGTCAAAAATCTTTGCTGCATCACCGCCGCTTGCAGTGTCCTTGTTGGTATCAGAGCCGCCCCCACAAGCAGCAAGTCCCATAACTAGGGATGTTCCCAACACAAAACCTAGTAGCTTTTTCTTCATTATCGATACCCCTTTCAGAAAATAATACCATCAGAGAACTATTATACCAATCCTACTCACGTTTGAAACCCTCGCCTAACACTTCCGCCGCGTCCATAACAACGACAAATGCAGATGGGTCAAGGGTTTTGACCAATTGTTTCAATTTTGTGAACTCCGTTTGATCAACCACACACATGAGGACAGGCCGTTCATGGTCAGTAAAACCACCATATGCAGATAGTTTTGTCACACCACGGTCAATTTTATTCAAAATGCCTGCACGCACTTCTTCTTGTTTACTCGTAATGATCATCGCCATCTTTGACCTGCCGAATCCAACCTGAATGAGGTCAATCGTTTTGCTTGTCACATAAAGGGCTATTAGGGCATACAATCCCTTTTCAATATCGAAGACGATGGCGGCGGTAAGAACGATTAAGCCATCAATCATGACAACACATCTGCCAAGGGTAAAACCGGTATATTTATTAATAATCTGAGCGGCAAGGTCGGTCCCGCCAGTCGAAGCTTTCCCTCTGAACACAATCCCAAGTCCTAGTCCGACACCAATCCCGCCGAATAAAGCAGCAAGCAAGGCATCATGCGTCCATGGCTGTAACCCTTTTGTCAAAAAAACAACAAATGGCAAAAAAATCGTACCTGCCAGTGTTTTGGCTCCAAATTGTTTTCCCAATAAAACAACCCCGGCAATGAACAACGGAATGTTAAACGCCCATTGGACATAGGCAGGCTCCCAGCCAAGCACTGTTTTTAAAATCGTACTAATCCCGCTTACGCCGCCGGAAGCGACTTGGTTTGGCAGCAAAAAGACGTTAAACGCCATGGCAATGATCGCGGAGCCTATTAGGATAAAAAGATAATCGGCCACGATTCTTAATCTTGGATAGGTATGTGTAAGGTTACTTAAAATATTCATATTTACTTTCCCCTCTAAAATCCTTTTTCAATCATTTTTTCTATTTACCGAATGAGAGTATAGCATGGGAGAAATCTGCTGTAAATGACAATAAGCTGACGCGATGAAGGACTAAAATTACTAGTAGCATTCACTATTGATGGGGGTTTCATGAGGTAGATCATAAAAGGAGGCTGTGTAAAAGAATATTGTTGATTTTGATCACAATGTTGATTGGAGTGGAAGGCGCGAGACTCCTGCGGGAGCAGCGGGACAGGTGAGACCCCGCAGGCGCGAGATTCGCCGAGGAGGCTCACCGCCCGCCCCGCGGAAAGCGAAGCGCCTGGAACGGAAATCAACATTCACTTCTAACACATCCAAAAAGGAAAGCCTTTGCCGAAATGGTCGGCAAAGGCTTAATTGTATGATAGTTTTTTTTTCAAGTTGTTACGAAATTCTCGACCTTAAATAAGCATTGATAAATTGATCTAGGTCTCCGTCCATGACGCCTTGAACATTGCCGCTCTCTGTATTGGTCCGGTGGTCTTTAACCATTGAATAAGGATGGAAGACGTAGGAACGAATTTGACTGCCCCAGCCGATTTCCTTTTGCTCTCCGCGAATTTCCAACAGCTCTTGTTCCTGCCGTTCGATTTCCAATTGATAGAGCTTGGCTTTGAGCATTTTCAGCGCTGCCTCGCGGTTTTTAATTTGCGAACGTTCCGCTTGGCATGTAACGACCACACCAGTTGGCAGGTGGGTAATCCGGATGGCCGAATCAGTGGTATTGATATGCTGTCCGCCCGCCCCTGTGGCACGGTACGTATCAATTTTTAAATCCTCTGTCCGAACTTCAATTTGGATATCGTCATTCAGTTCTGGCATCACTTCACAGGATACGAACGAAGTGTGGCGCCGTCCAGAGGAGTCAAACGGCGAAATCCTTACCAAACGGTGAACGCCTTTTTCAGCCTTTAAGTAACCGTAGGCATTATGGCCTTTGATGGCAAGCGTTACACTCTTAATCCCCGCTTCATCGCCTGGAAGATAATCAAGCGTCTCAACCTTAAAGCCCTTTTTCTCAGCCCAGCGTGTATACATCCTGAGGAGCATCGAGCCCCAGTCCTGCGACTCCGTTCCGCCTGCACCCGGGTGCAGCTCCAATATTGCATTATTTTTATCATACTCCTCACTTAAGAGAAGCTGCAGTTCAAATTGATTCAAACGGCCTGTTAACTGCTGAAGCTCAGTTTCCAATTCCGCCCGAAGTTCTTCATCATTTTCTTCCTTGACAAGCTCATAGGTCAATTCCAGATTTTCAAACGAGTCATTTAATTCATGGAACTCATTTACCTGGTCCTTTAAGCCATTTGCCTCACTGATCACAGTTTGTGCCGCTTGCTGATCGTTCCAAAAATCAGGCTGGAGCATCACATCGTCAAGCTCGGCAATTCTTGCTTCTTTATTTTCTAGGTCAAAGAGACCCCCTAAAGTCCACTAATTTCTTAGCTGATTTTTCCAATTCATTGCGAATTTCTGCTAATTCCATTTTCGTCACCTCTATAAAAATTACATCCTGTTTTCTAGTTTATTCTGACAAGGTCTGTTCAGTTCCTTATCCATTATAGCGTGATAGTAGTTAAAAATTCAAAGGTTGACCAAAAATAGGCTCTTTTTTTTAAGTATGTTAATATTCGATAAGTGAAAAATGGTACTATTAAATAAGAGCTGAACGGATGAAATGAACCTATCAAATCAACTGTTTAATACATAGCATATTGAAACAAGGGAGTGAAGTGAGATGGAGAAAATAAACCGGAATGATCTTTGTCCTTGCGGGAGTGGCGAAAGGTATAGTAAGTGCTGCGGGGCAAGCAAGGCAATTTCGATTAACCAGATTATTGAAAGTGAACTGGACGAGCTTCAAAAGCGAATCCTTCAATTTGCATTCTTTCATTTTGGGAATGAAATCAATGATGATTTTGAGGATTTGGTGGAAATAATTGATTTTGATATTGAACAGGAACGGGAATTCTATGAGCTCATTCACGCCATTTGGTTTTCCCTGTTTGAGGAATTGGATGACGAAGAAACAATTATTGAGAAATTTATTACCGCTGAAGCTGGAAAAATTAAGCGCCCTAAATTGAAGCAAATTCTCCAATCATGGAGTGATGCAAGAGTGATTGCCGGCAGGGTCGTCAGTGTCGAAAACAATCAGCTTATCGTTGAGGATGGCTTTACCTCCGAACAACTGAATGCTGTTGTAGCCAACGTAGCTGTCACGATTGAAGAGGGTTCTTTCTTCATTGGTATTATCGTGCCTTACGAGCAAAATTACCTTTTCTTCCCATCACTATTTGATTTGCCTGACCTAAAACCTGAGCATGGCTTTTCCTATATTGAAGATAGCAGCTTGGATGCTGACTATGACTCACCGCAGGAATATTTGACGGACTTTTTCTTAGAGGTCTTAAGTGAACTGCCTATGATTGGCGGGATGCTGGAAATAGAAGAGATGGAATGGTCTGCACCAATTTATAAAGAGGTTGCCGATATTTTCAAGGCGAAGCTTGCGTCTGAGGTACCGCCTCCGATTGTCGACACCGGGATTATCCTGTGGTTTAATTTTTGTGAGAAAAAGAAAAAGCGCATCGAAAATCCAAATCTTTATGCGGCGGCTGTCCATTCTTTACTGTCGACGATTGCACCTCTTGGAGAAACCAGAACGCTAAAGGAGCTGACAAGGCTTTACGGCGTTACATCAAAGTCAAAGGCCATTTCTACAATTGTTTCAGAGATGGAAGCTGAATTATCTTCGGAAATAGCCGAGTTGAAAGGGTTGGTTTATGGAGGTGAGGAATCCCCCCCATTGCCGCCGTTTGAAACAGCAGCCATCATTGAGTTTCCGAAAGGCGGGAGCTCTGGAAAAGATAAGGCTGGTAAGCAGAAAAACAAGCCGGAACTGGAGCTCATTAAGAATGAAGGCAAAAAAGGATCAAAGAAGGATCAAGGCGATTGAAATGAAAAACGAGAGGCGCATTTATGCTTGCCTCTCGTTTTTGTTTATTGAGATGCTCTTTTGGGTGCGTGGGCAGCTTCTATAGCAGAGTTACTTGTTCCGCCGTGACAGGAGGAGCAGCCCTGTTTATCTTCTTTCTGATGCCCGGTTATTGGATCTCCTGCAGCATCTTTTTCACTAAGCTGCCCGGTTTTCCCATAAAGAACGGTCGAGCCATTATGGCAGCTTATACAGAATTTGCGTTCATCAGAAGCGGTCC
This sequence comes from Neobacillus sp. NPDC093127, assembly GCF_044754175.1. Taxonomy (NCBI): domain Bacteria; kingdom Bacillati; phylum Bacillota; class Bacilli; order Caryophanales; family Bacillaceae; genus Neobacillus; species Neobacillus sp. NPDC093127. The sequence continues at coordinate 113,923 of NZ_JBIVOP010000002.1, read as the reverse complement.
ATGTAGAACCAGTTGTCTTAAACTTATCTTCCGCTTTTAGTTTTACATTACCAAGCTCTTCCCTTAACATCTTACTATTATTGGAACCGTGTGTTTCATGGCATTCTGCACATGGAAGCTGGCCATTTAACGTGCTGCCGCTGTCTTCAGTTGCTTTAATATTATGCAAGGATTCGTTAATATGGGGTTTACTGTAATATTGGTTAATATCTGAAGCCGGTTTATCCCCTTTTTCAACTGCATTTCCTCGATGGCAGCTTAAACATAATGAAAATTCATCTGCTTTTCCCGCTGCAGTACTAGCCTTTTTATAGGTCCGAATATGACTATCGGTAGTGGAAACTGGTTTAAAACTATTTGGATTTTCTAATGTCCCCTGGGTATGTGGATTATGACAACTTGTGCAAGAACTACTTGAGTTTTGATTATGTTGATTGGTTTTTAGTGTCTCTTTATGTTCAACTACCTTTGGCCCAATCTGACTGCCTGAAGTCCCATCATGACAGGTCATGCATAAATTTTCTTCATTGCCAAATGTACCGCCTTCTAGGCTTTCATTCTTTCCGTTATGGGTGCTATGGCAGTATTGGCAAGCATTGGTGACATTTGAATAATTCCCGTGTATATTGAAATCTAATGATCTTTTATGGTCCGGTATATCGGCGAGCTTCATTCCCGGTTCAGTAGAAAAATCTCTTTCATCTTGGTGGTCAGGACTAACCGTAGTAAATTTAAGGAACCTTGGTATGATTTTTCCCGAATCATTTGCAATGTTTGGGTTCAAATAAATATAATAGGTTGTTCTGTGACTAAGCTTCGTTTCGGGTGTGAATGTATAGACAAACGACTTTATGTCATTTGAAATATCAAAAGTGTTTATTAACTTCTCTTTTCCCTTTTCTCCATCTTTTCCTTGTTCTCCGAAAAACGTTATCAAAGGTTGCGTACTAGATAAAGATGCATCACTTCTGATGTCAATTACTATCTGATAACCCACAGGTACCCGAGTCATATCTTCAGCTGGAAGAAAGCCATCCTTCGTCCAATCCTTCTCTTCATTTGCAGGATTATACAACTTCTCTGAACCCTTTGGAGCCAAATACATTTTTGCCATATATGGCCTATTTCCAATTTCCTCAGTAGAGGTTTGAATGGCCACAGGCTTTGAAGTAGAAGATTCTTCATTAGTAGAAGGCTGGCTTGGAGTTACCGTCTCATTAAGGGCAGCCGATTCTGCAACAATTTTCCGTTCGGGCTCAGCAGACTTAACAGTAAAGGATTGATCAATACTATTACTAACTCCATCCTTATCAGTGACGAAAAAGGTCAAAGTATGGGCTCCCTCACTGAAATTCCTTGAATAAGCGAAGTCAGCTTTTTTATCCTCCGGTTTTATGGAAAGCTTCCCATCCAATGTAATATCTTTTGGCTGCTCTGAATCACCCAGCTGTTCGAAAACCTTTATTGTAAGTTGCTCCGGAGCAGTAGAGTCACTGGAAATTTTTCCAGTAAATTCAACCGTTGAAACATTTAACACTGCTCCTTCATCAGGAGTATTCATGGTTATTTCTGGGACACCTGATGCAGAAAGAACGTTTGTTTCAGGAGAATATAAAAGGAGGGAACTAAGAAAAACGCTCCAAATAACGATGTATGTGAATAACTTTCGTTTGACGTTCATCCTTTTCATGATATTCATCCTTTTCTCTTTGCCAAAAAGCAAATGGCTTTTTTATTTGCTAGACGGGCGCTTCCGCTTTTCTTTATTATATCAACTGAATTAACATTAATTATCGTCGTTAAGTTAAATCTTTTTGACAATTTGTCTCCTAGCTGGAATAATAAAACAAGGCAGTAATAATGACTATTACTACCTTGTTTATCTTACATCCGGTTTTTGATGAGCTAACGAATAGTGCGGCTATTTGTTAGCTTTTTTAGCGGATTTTTGTTTTTCCGCTATAATCTCCACCTGGGACTGCAGTAACACCAGGAATTACATGGGTTGATTGGTGACAAGACCAACAAACAGCCATGTTGGTGAACTTCTTATTAGAAGAACCGCCTGCACTTACATCTTTCATGTAATCTTTTGCAACTGCTTCAGTCCAGCCTTTACCACCTTGTGCAGGTGATTTCGTTAAATCAGCAATTGTTTTTCCAGCAGTATCCATTAACGTTGAAATATCTGTACCGTGAGCATAGTGACAAGCTGCACAGTTTCTGCCTTGTGAGCTGGAGTTAGAAGTATGCGTGTAAAGGAAATCATGATTGGTGTTCCCTGGCGCTTTGTCCTTATTACTATTTCTACCAGCACTTCTGCTAGCAGCATAATCATCATGACAAGCTGCGCAGAATTGAGAATAGTTTACTTTATCAGCAGCATCTTTAGGACCAATGGATGTAGTGATTTTTAATCCTGAATTAGTTGTTGATTTATTTATGTCGGCATAAGCAGGATCATCAGTTAAGGCAAGATTAACGGTTTTAATACCATTTTGAGTAGGCACTTTAACTCCATTCACCATTGTATAGGCAAATGGCGTATTACCGATCACATTTTCTTTTAATAATCTGTCATTGACAGATCCATGCGGGTTATGACAGCTTGAACATGTTAATTCGTTTGTATCCTTATTGGTATAGGCACCAGGAGCAGCGCCATTTTTGATTCCTGATGATACATTATGCATGGATTCACTTTCATGGGATTCGCTGAAAATTCCGGCGCCACTTGCTTTTTTGACGTTATAAAAGCCCATTGTACCGTCATGACAGGATAAACACATATCATATTCGGCGTTTTTGAATTTAACTAATTTAGTATCAGCACCATTATGTGTACTATGACAGTTTGCGCAAGAGTTTGTATTGTTTTGGAAATTACCATGTGTCTTGTGTGCATTTACTTGACCAAAGTTATCAACTGTACCGATATTAATTCCTTCTGCTGGATTGCTTGGTGTTGGGGTGAAATTTCCTTCTGCAGACGCCAAGGCAGCAAACATGCTTAGCAAAATTAGCGTTAACAATGCCGAAAAGCCTAATTTAATCTTGCTCATTTCTAAAAACCTCCCAAATTTCTTTCTCTCTCTTTTTTTTTATTTATGTTACTATTCTAAAACGGTCGTTCGTATTTTTTCGCATCACCTCCTTTAATGAAAAAGATAACTAATAGAATACTGAAATTCTTTGGTTAATCGTATCTGTTACAAATATGGAATCACGTTCGTCTATAAATAAGCCGTTAGGTAAGTAAAGCTGGCCGTTGTCTGTTCCCATTCCGCCTAAGACCCGGACTTCTTTTCCATCCTTGTCATAAGCATAGATATTGTGAGATAAATTACTTACTACATACACAATGCCTTTGGAATCAACGCCCACGCCCCTTGGATTAACAAAAATCGGTGACCCTTTTCCATCCGTAGACCCATTAATGATTCTGATAAACTTTCCATCTTTATCAAAAACTTGAACGCGATTATTACCGGAATCAGTGACATAAATATGATTATCTTTATCGACAGCTACCGCGTTAGGAGCAATGAACTTGCCCTCTTCTTGACCAGCGCCGCCAATTTCCATCAATTTTTTGCCTTCTAAATTAAAGACAAACAACTTGTTTTCTTTAATATCGGTAACATACAGCTTTTCATCGTAGATGCGCAATCCTCCTGGCGACTTAATCGCCTTTTCTTGATCAGGGAAGTAGTTAATAAATTCACCTTTGTTATTAAAGATGGAAATGTTGCCATTATATAAATCTGCTACATAAATATTTTCACTTTTATCGCCTGAAATTCCGTACGGGAATTGCAATTGGCCCTTATCTGTCCCTGCTTTCCCAAATTTCAAGACATTATTTCCAGATTGATCAAATACCTGTACTTGATTGTTATTTGTATCGGTAACGTAAATGAGCTCGCCAATTTTGGCAACATCCATTGGTTTATTTAGTGGAACATCGAAGCTGCCATAAAAAGACTGTCTAAATTCAGGTTCACCGCCAACAGGGTTTGCTTTCGCCACGATCGGTTTCAGTGTTGGTCCTAAATCAAAAAAGGTGATGCCCGTGAATAGTGCTGCAGAAAGTACAACCATTGTACTCATCCATATATATACAGTTGTCTTTTTCAATTCTAGTCATCTCCTTTTATTTGCTGTCTTTCGTTTTGGCTGCTAATCTAGTTAACGCTTCTGATGCTGGTTTATAAAGCGGGTCGTAACTCAATGCCTTTTTGTAGAGCTCCTCGGCATCAGTCACTTTGCCTTGATCCTCTGCTACTCTGCCAATCTCAAAGATAATATCATTATTAACTGGCATTAGTTTGTTTGCTTCCTCAAGAGATGCCAGGGCATCTTTGTACATTTTTAGTTTTCGATAAACCATTCCTTCTAATAAATAGCCCTTATAGTCTTTCGGGGCTAATTCTACTGCCTTTTTGGATTGTTTTAGCGCATCGTCATAGCGCTTTTCATCGTTATAGACAACCCCTAAGTTGAAATACGCTCCAACATTCTTCTTATCTAAATCAATAGCGATTAATAATTGTTTAATAGCATCCTCATTCTGAGCTTTTAAATTATAGGAATAACCTAAGTTAACCCGGTGTTCAGGATTATTAGGCTCTTTACTAACCTGGCCTTCATAAAAGGCAATTTGTTGGTCGATTCTGCTTAGATCTTTATTGGACCAAATAAATTTGTCACATACTAAATATCCACCAATCAAGCTTATTAGTAACGTTGCAATGATAAGCGATAATCCCTGCAACTTAGTAAAACGATTTTTTAGTTTCATTTCGCGTGTATTCTTGTTTGATTCAGGCTTTTCGATAATCGGGAGTTCTTGGGCCTCCATAAGGATCCTCCTCCAAAAAGTTCTATTCTTTTGCTAATATGGACTAGCCCAAAGATCTGCTTGGGCTAGTCTTTATTGCTTTTGTGGCAACTTGTGCAAGTTTTTTCCGCATGGCAGGTATAGCATCTTGCTTCCGGTTTCTTCACATTCTCAACAGGAATTGGGTGACGATCACGCCAATTATTCCGATGCTTCATTTGGTGACAGGAAGAACAATTAACCGTGTTGTCACTAGCAGTATTTGATCGATTAGGATCATGACAGGTGTAGCATTTTTCTTCGTTTTTACTTGCTTGTGCTCCATGGCTGCCGATAAACGCTTGCGTATGGCTTGCCGGACGCGTTTTGTGACATGCCTGGCAATAAGTATTTTCTTTTGCATAAGTGTGTTCGTTTTTGTTTGATTGCCCGCTATCTGGGTTTAGATATTTGTCAATCACAGACACTTCTTCATACCCTTCCAACGTCGCTGTTGACATATACTTATGACAGGCATTGCAATTCTTTAAGTCTGTTTTCGCGATGATGCCATGTGTTTTCGTTTGGAAATCGGCTTTTTTATGGCTTTTCGGAACCATTCCAGTCGTGTGGCACGCACTGCATTCCGTGGTAATCTTTCTAGCAATATGGCAATCCATACACGTTTCCATTGTTGGGCGGGTGAATTTCAAATCTGCCATTGCCGCTTTTCCGACCTTACTATCCCATTTATCATAGTCGGTTTTGAAGGTCATATTTCGATCGGCAATTTCCCCATGTGCAACATTGCTATGGCATTGTGTACATTTTATTTTTTTATCCGTATGCTGCTGATGGGGAATAATAAGATCCCCTGATGCTGAGACTTTACGCGTTGACATATTATGACACTTTTCACATTTACTATTTGAAATTTCTTTCGGCATGCGGATGATGGCGGCTGTTGTCACTTGTTCATTTCGTAAACCCTTGATAACTCCGTCTGCTTTATCCTTCGCTATCTGCTTAATCCCAGGCTCGGTATGGCATTTTACACAATCCACTTCACTATGGGTGGAGGCTTTCCATGTATAATACTCTGGTTTCATCTCATGACAGGATGAGCAAAACTTTGAGCTTGAGGTTGCTTCCAGCCCGTAGACTCCGACAAAGAAGAACAGGGCTAGAAAGAACAATGTTAAGGTTGCAATTTTGATTAACATATAGCGATAACGGGGAGGGGACGGCAGCTGTTTTTTCTCTTCATTCATAAAAGCGTCCCTCCAGAATAATGAATTTAATTTGTTTTATCATCTTTAAAACCAGTTCTATGGCAATATTGACAATAAACATCTGTTGGCGCTTTTACATTGGCTGCGTCAGCTTTTGGCTTATCACGATCATGGCAAACAAAGCATTCTGCTTTCTGATCATTTGTTTTTGCATTGCCCGCATGAGATGTTAACCATTGATTACTATCCCCATGCCCTTTAGGACGGTCGGCGTGACAGGCGCTGCAGAACTTATTTGTTCGAGCTTGATCTTTTACCAATGTCATATTCGGTGTATATTTACTTGCTTTTGTTTCTTGCTCTTTCATTTTCAGTATTGACATGATGTCTTCTTTTGGAATTTCTCTTGCCCATTTAGAATCCTGGTGACAGTTCACACATTTATCAAGCTGTTGAACCGCAGTATCACCATGATTTCCACTCCACTCAGCTGCTTGGTGGGTCTTTGGAATTTCCGTTTGTTTGTGGCATGTTTTACATTCCATCGAAATCTTAACGTCTTTATTCTGCTTTCCTATTGCTTGTAAAATAATAGCTTGTGTTTTATCCTTATGGGCTGCTGCCGTTTCGCTTTCCTTCGTTTCCGTTACAGTGGGCTCCCCAGATGCTTTTTTCGTTTGCTCTTCTAGTTTATTCTGGACTTCTTCCGGATTTGGGGGAACGTTATAAGCAACTTCTTTCCATGGCTCTTCGCCATTATTTACCTTGTCATGACAGTCAATACATGATCCCATGTTTGGTCTCAAGTATTTCTCTTCCATTAATTTTTCGGCATTTTCCTTTGTCCAATGACCGCGTACCTCTTCGGTGTTAATTCCGCGAGCAGCGATTTTGGCGTGAACAACCCCTGCATGACAGGTGATACATGGAATATCTTTTTCAATATGGCCTTTATGATTAACCTTCAAATCCCCTGATGCGGTGACGAGTCGATTCTTCGAGTGACATTGTAAACAGTTTTCGTTGGAAACTGCTTCTTCCTCGGTTTGAACAATTTGTTCCGGTATACCTGTTACATGGTAGTAAACTTCTTTCATTGATTTCATTTTGTGCGTGATCATGTTCGTAAACCCAGGCTTAATATGACATTGAACACAGGAAATATTACTATGTGCACTCGCTGTAAACGTTGAATACTCAGGTGCCATCTCGTGACAGCTTGAACAGAACGATGGAGAGTTGGTTAAGGAAAGTACCCCGTATCCTCCACCGAAAACAACAATACAACCAACGAGTGAAACGAATAACAGCTTCCACCGGTTGACTGGATTCTTCCAATCTATATTTCTGAACTTTTGCCAAAGTCTGCGAATCAGGCCAACTTTCTTTTTCTTTTCTCTAGTTTCGGGATCTGTCTCTTTATTTTTCTTTTTCCCCCAAATGGCCACTTAACTCACCCTTCCCATTTTGGTTTTATTCTCTATTTATTTTCCTTTTTAACCTCTCTAAAGGTAGTATCTAACATTGTAAGAGTATAATCCAATGTACAATTTGTGAATATTTTTTCATATTGACCCAACTTCTCTTTCACCCTAAAAACAACTTAATAACGTTGTTATTACAACGTTATATTAGCACTATCTTTATAGTATTAACTTGCATAAAATTGTATTTTAATGCAGTATTATTGATATTTATTCTGTTATCGTTCAATTTTAAAAGCGATTAATCCTGATCGCTATGTATTCTCCATAAAATGCCACCACTCTGTCATATTTGACGAAAAATCGAACATTGTTCAGAATCTATCTGTTATGGAAGAATGTCAATTTCTGCTTCCTCGTTAACATTGTTGTCACTGTATAATGGAAGTGGTAAGATAAATAGGGAAATTATCGAATGATTTTGACAGATTTTTTTGAAAAAGTGAATTCTGACTCTCGAAAAAAAGGAGCGTTCATCAGTGATGGGGATTTTAAATAAAGTATTTGATCTGAACAAACGCGAGCTAAAGCGTTTAGACAAGCTCGCTGTGAAAATTGACGCACTTGCTGCTGAAACGGAAAGGCTGACAGACGATCAGCTTCGTGAAAAAACGGAAGAGTTTAAGACCCGGTATCAAAAGGGCGAAACACTTGATGACTTGCTTGTTGAAGCATTTGCCGTTGTTCGTGAAGGTGCCCGCCGTGTGCTCGGTCTTTATCCATATCATGTTCAATTAATGGGAGGTATTTCTCTTCATGAAGGGAATATTTCCGAGATGAAAACGGGTGAAGGTAAAACGTTAACGGCGACAATGCCGGTGTACCTGAATGCCCTTTCTGGTAAGGGTGTTCACGTTATTACTGTCAACGAATACTTGGCAAGCCGTGACGCATCCGAAATGGGTGAGCTGTATCAATTTTTAGGCTTAACCGTCGGCCTGAATTTAAATAGCATGGACAAGGACGAAAAACAGGCCGCCTATGCCTGCGATATTACCTATGGAACAAACAACGAATTTGGCTTTGATTACTTGCGTGACAATATGGTCCTATATAAGGAACAAAAGGTGCAGCGTCCCCTTTTCTTTGGGGTTATCGATGAGGTTGACTCGATTTTAATTGACGAAGCGCGGACACCGCTGATTATTTCAGGTTCAGCGCAAAAGTCGGCTGTTCTCTATATCCAGGCTAATGCCTTTGTCCGGATGCTGACGAAGGATACAGATTATACGTATGATGAGAAAACAAAGGGTGTTATGCTGACCGAAGAAGGGATTAGTAAAGCCGAAAAAGCATTCGGGATTGAAAACCTGTTTGACATGTCGCATGTAACGTTAAACCACCATATTAACCAGGCATTGAAAGCGAATGTCAGTATGCACCTCGATATTGATTATGTTGTTCAGGAAGGCGAAATCATCATTGTCGACCAGTTCACTGGCCGTTTGATGAAGGGACGCCGCTATAGTGAAGGCCTGCACCAAGCGATTGAGGCAAAAGAAGGCCTTGAGGTTCAAAACGAAAGTATGACGATGGCAACCATTACGTTCCAAAACTACTTCCGTATGTATGAAAAATTGGCTGGTATGACTGGTACTGCCAAAACGGAAGAAGAAGAATTCCGCAATATTTATAATATGAATGTTATTGTCATTCCTACTAATAAACCGATTGCTCGTGACGACCGTCCAGATTTAATTTACTCTTCGATGGATGGAAAATTCCGTGCGGTTGTCGAGGATATTGCTGAGCGTAATCAAAAAGGCCAGCCCGTGCTAGTTGGTACGGTGGCGATTGAAACATCTGAACTGATTTCTACTTACTTGTTTAAAAAGCGGATTCATCATAATGTCTTGAATGCGAAAAATCATGAACGTGAGGCAGAAATCATTGCTGAAGCCGGCCTTAAGGGGTCCGTTACGATTGCCACAAACATGGCCGGACGTGGTACGGACATTAAGCTTGGCGAAGGGGTCATTGAGCTGGGCGGGCTTGCGGTTATTGGTACTGAACGTCACGAAAGCAGACGGATCGATAACCAGCTCCGCGGACGTTCAGGCCGTCAAGGCGACCCAGGTATTACCCAGTTCTATTTATCAATGGAAGATGAGCTGATGCGCCGCTTCGGTTCTGACAATATGAAGTCGATGATGGAAAAACTCGGCATGGATGATAATCAGCCGATTCAAAGTAAGATGGTGTCCCGTGCAGTAGAATCTGCGCAAAAACGCGTAGAGGGTAACAACTTTGACGCTCGTAAACAGCTATTGCAATATGATGATGTACTTCGTCAGCAGCGTGAAATTATTTACACTCAGCGTGATGAAGTGTTAGAATCAGAAAACCTTCGCGACATAGTCCAGAAAATGATCTTAAACTCTATCAAGCGTAATGTCGATGCCCATGCGTCCCGCCATGAGGATGAAGAAGATTGGAACTTGCAAGGGATAGTGGATTTCGTCCACGGATCTCTGCTTCAGGAGGGCGAAATTAGCGTAGAAGACCTTAAGGGCAAGGAGCCCGACGAAATTGTCGACTTTATTTTTGCAAAAGTGAAGGAACGCTATGAGGAGAAAGAGCAAATTCTTTACCCAGAGCAAATGCGCGAATTTGAGAAGGTCGTTACGCTGCGTGCGGTTGACTCTAAATGGATTGACCACATCGACGCAATGGATCAGCTTCGTCAAGGTATCCACTTGCGCGCTTACGGACAAATCGATCCGCTTCGAGAATATCAGCATGAGGGCTTTGCGATGTTTGAGGCCATGGTTCAATCGATTGAGGATGAAGCTGCTATGTACATCATGAAAGCTGAAATCCGCAACAATCTTGAGCGTGAAGAGGTAGCCAAAGGACAAGCGGTGAATCCGAAAGATGATGGCGAACCCGTTAAGAAAAAACCGAAAGTCAACCAAGTTAACGTCGGCCGTAACGATCCATGCATCTGCGGCAGCGGCAAAAAGTATAAGAATTGCTGCGGTGCGGTGAAATAGTCAAACTTTGAAGTTAACACGCTTTATAGCGGCAGCATTGAGTTTATTTTGGGGGCTGGCAAGGACTTGCCAGCTCCTTTTGTGCTTTCATTGGTTTAGATCAATTCTTTAAGGAGGTGTCGTCCTGGAACATCAATCTTTCCATCGGAATGGATTTGAGTTCCAGGCAGAAATGGACTTTAAGGTTACCGTCACACATTCATTAATTTCAGCTCACTCCATACGCGGCCTGTTGGACTCCTATGAGATTACAGATGTTATCAGCTGTGATTTTTTAACACGGGGTTTAAACGATAGTTATGTGATCACAACAGATTCCGAAAAGTATATTTTCAGAGTTTACCGCCATAACTGGCGAACCGAAACCGACATTCTCTTTGAAATCGACGCTCTTAATTATTTGAAAATGGCCGGTTTCCCGGTATCATCTCCGATAAATACAGTGGAGGGAAATTGGATTATTGTCATCCAAGCACCTGAAGGGATTAGATATGGGGTATTATTTACCTATTCCCCTGGCGAAAGACCAATGATTAACCAAGAAAATTGCTCCACACTCGGCAGGTCGTTAGGCGAACTTCATAAGCACACAACTGCGTTCCATCCTGCTCACAGGAGAAATTTCAACTTGGATATGCAGCACCTTTTAGACGAGCCTCTTTCGTACATTTCACCAGTGTTGGAAAAAGTTTTACATCGGGGAAATTCGTTGATAGACACCGTCGAAAAAGTAAAAAGTGAGATTTTGAGCAGAAAGCTTGAATATGGATTTTGCCACGGTGATTTCCACAACTTTAATATGCACATTGACGACCGGAAACTAGAAGTCTTTGATTTTGATTGCTGCAGCATTGGCTATCGAGCATATGATACGGCCGTCTTTTGGTGGAATTTAAAAAATAACTACCCTCACCTCGAAAAAGCTTGCTGGGATGAATTTTTAAATGGGTATCTTAGCCAAAGGAATGTACCAGAAGCGGACTTAAAAAGTTTACCCCTATTTATTTCAGTCAGGAGAATTTGGCTGCTGGGAACAATGTTGAAAAATGAGGATGTTTGGGGGACAAATTGGATTAATGAAACCAATCTAAATCGATTTCTTTTGGATTTAGAGAAGGACCAGCAAATGTTTTGAACAAAGTTCCTGTGTGATTTGTGGATATTCCACAAGATTTTGTGGATAAACAGTATCAACATAGAGTTATCCACATGAGGATAACTCTATGTTGATGGCTTATTCCAACGGTGAAGTCATAAAAAAATGTGATAGTTGAAAAACCTTCAAAGTCCTTTCTTTCAAGAAAAAAACGCCACCCCGGCTAGCGGAGCAGCGTTCCTTACATTATTATTGTGCTTCAATTAAGCCGTAGCGGCCGTCTTTACGTTTGTAAACGACGTTTGTGCGATTTGTGTCTGCATTGTTGAATACATAGAAGTTATGACCAAGCATGTTCATTTGCAGGATTGCTTCTTCACTGTCCATTGGCTTGAGATCAAAGCGCTTTGTGCGGACCACTTCTAATTCGTCTTCATCGACTTCATGAGCCTCTGAATGTTCAGAAACCGCAAAGGTAATTGGAAAGTCACCTTTTTCACGGAATTTACGGTTTACCTTTGTTTTGTGTTTCCGGATTTGACGCTCAAGCTTGTCTGAAACTAAGTCAATCGCCGCATACATATCTACGTTTGTTTCCTCAGCGCGTAAAACTAATTGCGGCATCGGGATGGTTACTTCAACTTTTGAAGTTTTATCTTGATTGAATTTTAGATTCACATTTACCATTGCATCTGGAGCTTCAGTAAAATAGCGTTCTAATTTTGCAATTTTCTTTTCTAAATACTCTCTAATTGCTGGAGTTACCTCGATGTTTTCACCACGAACGTTATATTTCATTTGTGGACTCCTCCTTTTGTTAAGGCTATGTAGTAATAATTCTATTTTACCCTTTGATTATCCTGCTAAATCGGGATAAAAATTTTGTCGAATTATTGACAAAAACATCGGGCAAATAGTGACAATGTTGAAAACAACCTTTGACTTTAGCAGGTGATTTTTACTAAAATGAAAGATTGTTTCTCTTAAGTATAGTATTAAGTGGGGGAATTTTCCACTAAAAAGCTTAAGGAATCGGTTACATTGCTCGCTGCACCTGTAACACCAGAAGTTTTCCGCCTATCTTGCAATCGTCAGTGATTGGATGCTTGCAGCACCTGCCTCTTTCAAAAGTTTTGCTGCATGCCTTAACGTTGAGCCTGTGGTATAAATATCGTCAACAAGGACAATTGTTTTTCCTTCTAAAGATATATTCAGTTGGACTGCGAAGACTTGCGGAAGATGGATACGCTCTGACCTTGATTTTTTCGATTGTTTTTCTGAGTGAAACCGTGTAAGGAATTCTGATGGTGGAAATCCTGATTCTATCAGCAGTGCGGCCGCCTGATTAAACCCCCGCTCAACTAGACGCTCCCTGCTTAATGGAATCGGCACAAGGAAATCAGGGGCTATTCTGGCAAGCTTTTCTTTGAAAAATGGTGCAAACACCTTCGCAAGTACATAATCACCGCGAAATTTAAACTTGGCTATCACTTCTTTTAAAAAATCATTATAGAGGAATAGGGAGTTGTTTTTGTCAAGGAAGCCCTGCCACTCAGGTTCTGACTCCCAGCGCCAGCAGTCATGGCACAAATTTCCATCGCGGAATTTTCCATCCAGCAAGTGAAATGGCCGGTTGCAAATACTGCAGGCTTCTCCGTCGATTTTTTCAAACTTACCATCACATTTGGAACAGATGAAATGTTCTTTTTCTAGTGAGAATAACACCCCCCATCCTATGGCAGGAAGGATTATTTCATGACAGATTAAACAGCGGTCTTGAGGGAATAGATGCATCGATTAATTCACTCCTTTCATTTGAACAATTGATTAGCGGTCAGTGGTTGAGTAAGCCCCGTTTATGGCCCTCGCGATTCATCTCGATTATTTGCCTCCTGGCTTTTAACATCTCATCGGTTTTCCCGTAGTGAAAAAAGGTTATCTTCCCGTTCGGATGATCTTTACTCCGCCCTGCTCTTCCAGCGATTTGCACAAGGGCGCTTTCTGTAAAAATGGTATCTTCCGCGCCGATAACGGCAACATCAATATTTGGAAAGGTGACCCCGCGTTCGAGGATGGTTGTCGTCAACAGCAGCGGGATTTCTTTGGCACGCATTTTTTGGACCTTTTCTTTCCGGTCAGGATCCTCCGCATGTACGGCTTCAATTGTTGGTGCAAACTGACGGAGAATTGGAAGTGCCGTTTCCATCAAAGAGATATGCGGGAAAAAGACGAGTGCTTGTTTATTCGCTTGGATCCGCTCATGTATCCATCTGAGTACATTGGCCGGAAGGCGGCTTTTTTGCAGCTGCTTTCGCCAGTTGCCGCACCAGACAAATTCCGGTACCGGGAGTGGATGGCGGTGGAAGCGAGCCGGGATTGTGATAAAGGCTCTCTTCCCACTGCGGCATTCTCGCTGCCATTTTTCATTCGGCGTAGCTGTCAGATATATCATCGCTGAGACTGGTTTCCGCGCCTGGATAGCGGCATGCTGAAGTGACTCCTCGACTGTAAAGGGAAAGGCATCGACCTCGTCCAAAATCAGCGCATCAAAGGCATGGTAAAAGCGAAGGAGCTGGTGGGTGGTTGCAATCGTGAGCGGCGCAAATAGATGACGGTCTTCGCTGCCGCCGTAGAGTGAGGCAACGGTTATCTCCGGGAATGCTGCCTTCAGTCTTGGCGTGAGTTCGAGGACGACGTCCGTTCTCGGTGTGGCGATGCAGATTCTTTTTTTCGCAGCCAGTGCGGCCTCGATTCCTGCGAATAGAACCTCTGTCTTTCCTGCCCCGCAAACGGCCCAGACCAAGTGCTCTTGATTTTGGTGAATAGCCTCCACCACTCGATTTGATGCCTCCAGCTGCCCCTGTGAAAGTGTCCCCTGCCATTGACTGATTTTTAAGGGGATGGCGGTGTTTGGCACCGGGCCATTCCAGCCGATGAGCGGAGTACATCCACTAATTCTCCCCATCATGATGCACTGGCGGCAATATAGGCAGGTTTCTCCACATCTGGCGCAAGGATAGTAAGCAAACCATTGTTGCTCCTTGTTTCCACAGCGGGCGCATGCCGGCTGTTTTCCTTTGTAAACAATCCCTTGACGGTAAGTAACATATCCATTTTCGTAATGTGATTGAATTTCATTTAGTGGGAATGAAATATCGTTAAGGAGGAGCTGTTTGCCGGTCAGAAGCTGCTGAAGCTTGCGATTGTAGTGGTAGTCAGGGTTGAGCGGCGGCTGCGGGAGGGCTGGGATTTGTGAGATTGGACGTGAGTCTTCGCTTGTGTTGCTTGGGAGTAATATTTCATCTTTTATGGTAAACCACATGTTGCCACCTTCTTTGAGTTTAGTTGATATTTACGATTTTTGGTTTTTCCTGTTGCCGGCAAGTTTAATCTAAAGAGAAACTTTTGCGATGTATGAATGGTTGGAAGGTGCAGGAAGTTGCGAAATTCGAAATTGGTAATCGTTGTGCCAAGTAGGTGGAAGTGGTCACTTAGAGCATCTAAATGAGCATCCTTTGAAGTAGTTTGGCAGACGGTGCAGATCCATTTACCTCTTTTGTATGTCATCGGGATGTGCAGGCATATTTCATTTGGACAGCAAACCCCGCTGCGAATATCTTTTTTTGTTAGGTTGTATTCTTTTAAAATGTTAATCGGTTTTGGACTATGTTGGCTTAAGAGGAATTTTCCTATTTTAGTAATGGTTTCAGAATCAACTCGTTCTTGATTATAACTCTGTTCAAGGTTGTTTATTTTATTTAAAATATCTCTTCCTTTGCAGACTTTGCTGAAATCGGTACGATCACCTGGATTGGTTTTCAAAATTGTTTTGGTTGCGCTTTTGAAAAAGACAAGTTGTTCAATTGGCAGCAGATTGAGTCCATTTTTGACCAGCCATTTTCTAAGCAGGGATTGAAGTCGTTGCGCTTGGACACGCGGGTCCTCAAATGATTCCTCCGTCCTGTCAGCATTTTGACGAATCAGCTGTTTAAAAACATTGTCAAAAACCAATGTACCGAGAATATTTTTTGCTTCGATGATTAGGATAAGGTTTTGCGATAGGAGAAGTGTATCAATTTGAAAGTTAATACCATTGACTTGCAGTTGGAGGTCGTGGAAGATGAGGTATTTTTCTTGTGGAAGTTCTTTTACGTAATTGGCTAATGCAATTTCGCCCCAGTATCCAGCCCACCTTTTGGCTAGATCTCTCTCAATCTCTTGATATTTCCTATGGCCTGATATTAGTCGTCTTTTTAAGATTTCTGTTAAAAAAAGCCTTTGCGGAGGGGTTAGTTCTTTCATATTCAATTTGCTCGTCACTCCTTTTTCTTTCTTGGAAAAATTCTTACCTTGGATGAATTCTGCATTTAAAGGCGAAAATCCTACTTAATTGTCGAAGACTTTGTGAAGTTTTTATGTCATTTATTTATCTGTAAGGGGATTCCGCCAAACTGGATGGGGAGCCCGCCATTATTAGCTGTGATTTTGTTTGCTCGTTCAGGGATTTCGCCAAATCGTGCCGGATTCTCGCCAAACTGGACGGGAATCTCGCCAAACTGCGGATTTATCTCGCCAACTTTGTCATTAATCTCGCCGAACTGACCGTGGATATCGCCAAACCCTTTTTTATTACCTTTTTTATCTGGACTGGACTCCGTTTCTTTGAAGCTTTGCCC
>NZ_JBIVOP010000002.1:0-97525 GCF_044754175.1 Neobacillus sp. NPDC093127 | reverse complement strand
TCTCGCCAAACTGGACGGTAATCTCGCCAAACTGCGGATTTATCTCGCCAACTTTCTCATTAATCTCGCCGAACTGACCGTGGATATCGCCAAACCCTTTTTTATTACCTTTTTTATCTGGACTGGACTCCGTTTCTTTGAAGCTTTGCCCACTCTTTTCGATGATTTCTCCAACTCGTTCCGGAATCTCGCCAAACTGGACGGTAATCTCGCCAAACTGCGGATTTATCTCGCCAACTTTCTCATTAATCTCGCCGAACTGACCGTGGATATCGCCAAACCCACTTTTTTATTACCTATCCGAACTAGTCCAATCCTTTGAAGGTTTGCTTACTTTTAAAGAGTGATAAGAACCAATACAAAAAACCATCCCAACTTATGGCCGGGATGGCAGTACAGGAACTTTCAGTTATTTTTTCATCCAGCCCATGCCCATCGAGCCTTCGCCGAGGTGGGTGCCGATGACGGCTCCGAAGTAGCCGATGGAGAACTCAACGTTGGGATACAGAGCCGATAACTCGTTCTGCCATTCCTTCGCCTCTTCCTCGCGGTTGGCGTGAATGATAACGGCTTGGTAGGCAGCTCCGCTCGCAGCATCCTCATCGAGCAGGTCGACTATTCGTTTCATCGCTTTCTTTCGGGTGCGGATTTTTTCAAACGGGACAATGGCCTTGTCAACGAAATGGAGCAGTGGTTTGACCTGCAGGAGACTGCCGATGAAGGCGGCGGCACCTGAGAGGCGGCCACCGCGCTGCAAGTGTGCCAAGTCATCGACCATGAAATAAGCATGGGCAGATTGTTTCAAAACTTCAAGCCGATTGATAATTGCCTCAGGCTCCTCGCCTCTTGCAGCCAGCTCGGCTGCTTCAATAGCGTAGAAGCCTTGCACCATGCAGCTGATTTCCGAATCAAATGGATAAACCTTGATGCCTTCAACCATCGTGCTTGCGGTTACGGCCCCCTGGTACGTGCCGCTGATGCCGCTTGAAAGGTGAACACAGATAACAGCATCGTACTCGCTGGCTAACTGCTCAAAAAGCGCAACAAATTGACCAATCGGCGGCTGTGAGGTGGTCGGCAGCTTCTTTGTTTTTACTTCTTCGTAAAACTGGCTCCAGGTGATATCGATTTCTTCCTGATAAACTTCGTTTCCGAAAATAACATTTAACGGGATCATATGTATATTCCATTTATCGCGTAATTCTATCGGTATGTATGCGGTGCTATCTGTGACAACTGCCGTCTTCATAAATATTTGTACCATCCTTGTTTTTTCTGCAACAAACCTTTTGTATTTTATTTTATAGGAAAGCGGAATAAATTGCATTATTTTGGGTAACTATTTCCTAAGTATGAAAAAAGAGCATGCGCCTCGGCATGCTCTTCACTCTATTTCACATAATTATCGGACTTCAACCCAGCCATTTTTGATTGCGACGACGACGGCTTGGGTGCGGTCGTTTACGTTCATTTTTTGTAAAATGTTTGACACGTGGTTTTTGACCGTTTTTTCGCTGATAAATAGGGCCTCACCGATACCGCGGTTGCTTTTTCCATCGGCAAGCATTTGCAGCACTTCGCATTCGCGACGTGTTAATAAATGGAGTGGACGGCGGATTTCAAGCGTTGGAGCATATCCGCGCCCGCCGCTGGCAACCCCTGCGGCTAATTTACGATATTCATTGACTAAATTGTGAGTGACTTTTGGATGCAAATAGGAACCGCCATCAGCCACGACACGGACTGCTTCAATCAAAGCATCAGCGTCCATTTCTTTTAATAGATAGCCTCTTGCACCTGTTTTCAAGGCATGGGTTACATAGTTTTCATCGTCATGAATCGAGAGAATGATAACCTTTGTATCCGGGTATTTCTCAATTAACTCCCGGGTTGCCTCGACCCCGTTCATTTGCGGCATATTGATATCCATAATAACGACATCTGGCAGGTTCTCCTGTACAAGGCCTAATGCTTCGCTTCCATCATCGCCTTCGGCAACGACTTGGAATGATTTTTCAAACTCTAGTATTCTCTTAACGCCTTCTCTGAATAGTTGGTGATCGTCAATAATGACAATTTTGGTAGTCAATTGCTACGCCCCCTAATCTTTCATTAGTTTTATTAGTCATAGAAATTATTCCAATTTCAATTAGTTGTTTAATGGAACGTGAATTAATACAGCGGTTCCTTTGCCAAGTTTGGAATCGAAAGTGAGTTTACCATCAAGCAGGTCAACTCGCTCTCTCATTCCGATTATTCCAAAAGACTCTGGTTTCTTTTGGGTGGTATCAAAACCGGCTCCATTATCCTTGATCAAAACGGTTATTGCAGCATTTGTAATTTCTAAACTTACTTTGATTTCACAGGCATTTGCATGTTTCAGCGCATTTTGCACGGATTCTTGAATCATTCGGAACAAGGCGACCTCATACTTAGTTGGCAAACGTCGTTCCATGCCGATATTCACAAACACAATTTTTGAGTGGTTATGATATTCTTCGATGGTTTGTAAATATTTTCTGAGGGTTGGGACAAGGCCTAAATCATCCAATGCCATTGGACGTAAGTCGTAAATAATTCGCCTTACTTCGTAGAGTGCAGCGCGGACCATTTTTTTGAAGCTGGTAACTTCAGAAAAAGCCTCCTCCGCCCCTTTATCCCGATATACCCGCTCAATTAAATCAGAGCGCATGATAACGTTGGCAAGCATTTGTGCCGGCCCATCATGAATCTCTCTTGATAGCCGCTTGCGTTCTTCTTCCTGTGCCTCAATGATTTTTAAGCCGAAGTCTTGTTTGGCTTTGGCATTTTCCAATGCTTTACCGACCTGTTTTAGATCACTCGTTAAATAATTCATGACAACAGATATTTGCGAAATCAACTGGTCCGCACGATCAATTGTTTCATCTAAACCGATTAGTCTTCGCTCGAGATCGTCCCTTTTTTCCAAAAGCTGTTTCTTATATTGCCAGTTTATAGAAAGGTCCATTTGGAGCTGGTGAGCCTTTTCATAGGCATCCCTGACCTCTCCCTCCGAATATTTTTTAAAATTCATGCTAACCTCGGAAAGGATAACCCGCGCTTCTAGCACCTGATTTTCAAGCTGCTGGCCTTCTTCATTCAATTTGACCATCATTTGCTTAATTGATTTCAATTCATTCGTCATATTTTCGTAGTCTGTTCGACATTGTTCGCCAATACGAAATATGTCTGTTTTACTACAAGTAACCGTGTCAATCATTTCTTCACGAATTTCATCAATCGACTTCGTATTAATTTGCTCTATTTTCATTGTTTTTTTCCTCCGGGGAGATTTTTTCCCTTTAGGCCTTCATACTCATTTTACCTTGGCTTGTAACAATTTACTAACATTTGCACCTTAAAATGTAGACTAATGGCTCGGCATTCGAGAAAAAGTAGTATAATAATAGTATTATTTCTACTTCATTTCTCCTGTTATAGTAAACTTTTTGATAAAATCTGGCACAATCCAATTAAGCCTATTATATCATTCGAAGGTTACTGACATATTAAAGGTATATTACACAAATATTTTTTCGAAAAGGCTTTTCTGACATATAACTGTTTAATTTCCCCAATTATAAAAAGAAGGAAGGAGCTTACTATGCTGAGCCGCTACTGTACAGTCAAACAATCTGGCAACCATGAAATTAACATCCAAAAATCGCGTTTTATCGCCCACATTAAAAGGGTCGAAACAGAATTGGAAGCGCAGGAATTCATTCTGGCCATTAAGAAGCAGCATTGGAATGCCACCCATAACTGCTCTGCCTATCTCATTGGCGAGCATGATCAGATTCAAAAGGCGAACGACGACGGTGAACCAAGCGGTACGGCCGGTGTTCCCATCCTTGAAGTATTGAAAAAAAGAAAACTGAAAGACACAGCAGTTGTTGTCACCCGCTACTTTGGCGGGATTAAATTAGGCGCAGGCGGTCTCATCCGTGCCTATGGAAAAGCAACATCTACAGGTTTGGACTCGGTTGGCATTGTCGAAAGAAAGCTTTCTCAAATCGTCCAAGTGAAAATTGATTACACCTGGCTTGGGAAAATTGAAAAGGAACTGCGGTCATCTACATACAAAATTAAAGAAATTCATTACTTTGATACCGTTGAAGTTGAAACTTTTGTTGACGAAAGCAGCGTCCAGGTCTTTATGGATTGGATGATTGAACTAACCAATGGCCAGTGTACCCTTGAAAAAGGCGAAACCGTCTACCTTGAGGAAGATTATGTAAGCTAATCTTAAGAAAGATTATATTCGTTTTATCAGTAGAAAACAATTGGGAAAATAATCATAGGAAAGTGGGACGAGGAGCCTGTCCCTTCGTCCCATTTAAGAGCGGTTTTTGTTTAGTGTGCGGACGATGTTTAGTAATGGGCGATTGTTATTACCCATTAGGCCGATTTTTTCGGCTATTATTTCGATGAGTAGGACGACAATCCCAATTAATACTAGTGCCCCGCCGATTCTAGCTTGGGAATAGATGACCGCGACTAGTCCGAAGAAGGCGGCCATGGCGTAAATGAGTAAAACGGTTTGCCGGTGTGAATAGCCCATTCGGAGCATGCAGTGATGGAGATGAGATTTATCCGGTGCTGATAAGGGCTGTTTATTAATGATTCTTCTGATAATCGCGAAAATCGTGTCGGAAATCGGCACACCAAGGATGATCACTGGAATAACAAAGGAAATAAAGGTGACATTTTTAAAGCCAAGGAGCGAGAGGACCGAAATGATAAATCCTAAAAAAAGCGCTCCCGTGTCCCCCATGAAAATCTTTGCCGGATGGAAATTATAAATTAGAAACCCGAGTGTACTGGCAAGGACAATTAAGCCAACGGCTGCTACGTAAAAATTCCCCTGAATAATCGCCATTCCTGAAATCGTAATTAAGGCAATCGAAGATACCCCTGCAGCCAGGCCGTCGAGGCCGTCAATTAAGTTAATTGCGTTGGTGATGCCAACAATCCAGAGAATCGTAAAAGGGATACTTAAAAACCCAAATTGGAGTTGGCCGCCAAATGGCAGGTTAATAAATACCATTTGTAGATCCCCTAAAAAAACAACAGCGCAGGCGGCTGCTAGTTGCCCGAGGAGCTTATACTTGGCAGGTAATTCAAACATATCATCACAAAAGCCAGTAATAATAATGAGCAGACAGCCAAGCAAAATGGCCCATGAAAATTGGCTTTCGGGTCTCAACAAAATATTACCGACGATAAAACTTATAAATATGGCTAAGCCTCCAAGCCTAGGCATGATCGACTGATGGACTTTGCGCTGATTCGGCCGGTCTGTTGCCCCAATTATAAAGGCAAATTTTTTTATTAGTGGTGTAATAAGAATGGAGACGACAAAACATACTAGCAAGGTAAGATAAAGCATCATAAATCCTCCTTGTTAGTCAGTTTGTCCATTAAAGATAAAACAAAAACAAATAACCTATAGTAAAAAACGGTAAAACAAGAATATAATTTTTCTCCAGCGAAAGTCATATAAAAGAGACACTCCCCGAAGGAAATGCCTCTTTTGGCGGTAAACGGATTACTTAATCCATGCTCCGTCCTTACCTAGTTTGTATTTGCCGATTGTAGTATTAGCAGCCATACTTCCGTCGTTGTAGAGGAAGTACCACTTAGCACCGACTTGAACCCAGCCGGTTTTCATCGCTCCAGAAGCAGCAAGGTAATACCACTTGTTATTTACCTTAACCCAGCCTGATTGCATTGCACCAGAGTCTGCAAGGTAGTACCAAGTCTTGCCGTCTTTTACCCAGCCAGTTTTCATCGCTCCAGTTGAAGCAAGGAAATACCATTTGTTGCTCAATTTAATCCAACCGGCTTGCATTGCACCAGAGGATGCAAGATAATACCAAGTCTTACCGTCTTTCACCCAGCCAGTTTGCATGGCGCCAGATGATGCAAGGTAATACCAAGTCTTGCCGTCTTTAACCCAGCCGGTTTGCATTTCGCCAAATGTTTCTTCATCATCACTGAAGAAATACCACTTGCCATTTACTTTAACCCAGCCAGTTTCCAAAATGCCTTTATTATTGAAGTGATACCAAACTCCTTCTTCCAGGAGCCAGCTATTAGTCAGTTCAACGCCAGTTTTAGGATTAATATAGTGATATCCATCTTCATCATAATACCATCCAATGTATTGTTCAACCGTTACAGTAGTTGCTTTACTTACGTTTCCAGCAGCATTTGTTGCTGTTACAGTAATAACTGTTCCTACTTTTTGTGCTTCGATTTCGATTTCAAAATATCCATCCTTCTCAGCAACAGTCGAGCCAATAACTTTGTTTCCAACTTTCGCTTCTACAGTGGAACCTTTTTCTGCAGTCCCAATAATAAATGTGTCTAAATTTGTTACTTCAAAAACTTTCGGTGCCGCAGGTGCAGTTACGTCTTTAACCGTCACTTTTGTTTCTTCACTCACGTTGCCAGCAGCGTCTGTTGCTGTTACAACAAGTTCAGTTCCTGCTTTTTGAGCAGTAATTGTTACAGAATATTTACCGTCAGCCCCTGCAGTTGCAGTACCGATTACAGTGCTATTTGCTTTTACTTCTACCGTAGCCAAAGCTTCTGTAGTTCCAGTAACTTTTGTTGTTTTATTTGTTACAGCATCAACCTGTGGTGCTGCAGGTGCAGTTACGTCTGTTACGATTACTTTTGCATTTTGGCTTACGTTTAATGCAGCATCAATCGCCTTAACAATTAGTTCCGTTCCAGCTTTTTGAACAGGGATGTCTACAGTAAAGGTTCCGTCTTTAGCGGCAGTTGCACTGCCAATGATCGTTCCATTTGCTTTCACTTCAACTTGAGCCTCAGCAACAGTGTTACCAGTTACTTTTGTTGATTGGTCTGTTACGCCTTCAACAACAGGTGCAGGAGGAGTAACCTCAATCATTTTAATTCTTCCTTCAATTGCTGCTGAGATCGGACCCTTTTGTGCTTTTACATAATCAATCAAAGTATCTAAATCTGTTTTTTGTGTGACTCTGTCCTTACCATCTTTAAGGATTGTAAATCCATCTCCACCATCTGCCATAAAGTTATTTACAGCGACAGTATATACAGCCTTTGGATCAATTTTTGAACCATCAGGTAAGTAAATATCTAGGATCTTATTTCCGATTGATAATTTATCTGACCATGTGTAGGTCAAACCAGAAATTTGCATAACTTTTGCGTAACTCGTTTCAGACCATTGTTGGTTCAGCAAGATTCTTACTTGTTCACCAGTAATTTTTTCTGTAACAACATCATTACCAAATGGCTGGATAGCAAATAAATCTCCCCAAGTGATTGGGCCGGATTTCTTAATTTCGTCGCGTACACCGCCGGAATTCATAAATCCAAATTGTGCTCCAGTTTGAATTCGCATAGAATCGGCAATTAAGTTCCCCATTGCGGATTCTCCAGAGGCATTTACCTTTTTAGTAATTACGTTTGCAGCATCTCCAACTACTACATTTACTTTTGGAGCTATATATGCTTGATACTTATCAAGCTCTGCTTTGATTTTTGCATCAAGATGCTCTTTGTTTTGGAATGTTCTTACAATCTCAGCCTTCTTTGTTACAACATCTTGTGTAATTGGATCAATTGTTAAATCAATATCAGAGAATGCTGTTCCGTAAGAATAAGATTGGACGAGTAATTTGCCATCGACATTAGCATTCAAATAGGCATGGTCATGTGCACCATAGATAACGTCAACCTCTTTATCAACCTTTTTAGCAATGTCAACTACGCTTCCTTTAGCGTTCGTGCCATCAGTATTTGATGTTCCAGCATTATGGGCAAGGACTACGATTGATTTAATGCCTTGTGATTTTAATTCAGCAGCGTATTTGTTAATTGCTGTTGCTTCATCTGTAAATTTCACGCCAGCTACACCACTTGGAGTAACGATTGTTGGTGTTTCAGTTGTAACAACACCGATAAAGCCAATTTTCACACCGTTTACTTCTTTTACTACATATGGATCTAAAATTAATTTTCCAGTTTTTTCATCCTCAACGTTAGCTACAACGTATGGGAAACTCGCACCTTCAAATACTCCAAAATCTTTCTCCGTTGCCGGATGCGCGCCACCATTGATTAGGCGCTTCATTTCTGCTACACCTTCATCAAATTCGTGGTTACCAATTGTCCCTACATCGAAGCCAAGTTCATTTAAGAAGCGAATGGTTGGCTCATCCTGTAATAGGGCAGATACCGGACGGCTTGCACCTACTGCGTCTCCCGCTTGAACCATTAATGTATTAGAAGGGTTTGTTGCTTCTCTTTCTTTCAAATAACCAGCTAGGTATTCAATTCCACCTACAGGCTGACCATTAACATTTGTTTTGTAGTCTAGTTGACCATGAAGGTCGTTGATTCCTAGTAATTGAACATGAACATTTTGATCTAATTCAAATAGCTCGTATCCTGGTTTTGTTGTTGATGCTCCAAGGTCTTTAACATTTGGTGTTTGACCAAGGTATGGTTTAGCCTCTGGAGCAGAATGGAATACTAATTTGGCAACGCCGCCAACAGGAGCGATCTTCCAGTTATTGTCTGCAACAGGATTAATCGTGCCTTTTGCCGTAATATAATCCATTAAAATTTGACGGTTTTCAAATGGAGAATCGACGACAACTTTCGCATCCTTCAACTCAGGTAGACCGCCGCTTCCGCCAGCACGGTAGTTATTTGTTGCAACGATAAATTTTTGAGTTGGTTGAACAGCCGTTCCATCCATCATCGTTAATTTAATGATTCTTTGACCTACTGGTTTCGTAACGTCAATTTCGTATTTAACACCATCAATAACATCATAGTTGTAGGGACGGAAATCATAGTCAAGTAAATCTTGGTTTCCTTCTTTACTCGGGTCGATTGTTTTGAATTGTGAAGCAGAAATTTCTAACCAGCGCTTCACTTGGTCACCGTTAACCTCCACAGCTTTTAAGGTATTATCGAACAAATACAAATCAGCCGCACTCTTGATTGCGACATCACCTTTTGGAATGTTCGTATAATCCCCGACACCACCACGGCCGCCTTTAAATGGTGCTGCTGCCGAAAGAACAGGAACATTCTTATATTCTGGTGCATTTGCATTAATCCATTTTTTCACGTAATCCATTTGTGCTGCATTAACAATTTGCGTTGACGCATCATCCATTACACGGGTAAAGAAGCTGTGCATTGGAATATCAGATTCACCAATTTTTCCCCGTACATAGGTTTGAGTAGCTTCATGGACATCCTTCACATCAGCAACGATTTTTTCATCTGAAGCTGTGTCAGCGGATACAGGACGGTTAACTGATTTAGAGTTAGCCTTATCAACTATCCACTTTCCATTTGCATCCTGTACAAGAGCTAAATCAAGAACTCCGAGGTTATTTCCCCAGAAACCGGCTTCGACAGCTTGTACTCCATTTATTTTCCCATTCGTATTATCAATGTTAGCCTTGCCGTTAAAGCCCGCATCTCCAGGGAAGTTCACGTGGGCATGTCCAAACAACATTGCATCGATGCCAGGAACTTTGGTTAAATCATATACTGCATTTTCAGCTTCTTCTTTACCTGCTTCATCGATATCACAGCCAGAGTGCGCAATCGCTACAATTACATCTGCGCCTTCTGCTCTCATTTTTGGAATGAATTTGTTTGCTTCTTTGACAATATCCTTCGTAATGACTTTCCCAGAAAGGTTATCCTTGTCCCATCTCATGATTTGCGGTGGTGCAAAGCCGATTACCCCAACCTTAATTTCATGCTCGTTTCCAGCATCATCTTTAATAGTTTTAGGCAGGATTTTATAAGGGGTAAAATAGTTAATATCATTGGTAGGATCGTTATCATGATCGTCTTTATAGATGTTAGCGTTTACAATCGGGAACTGAACTTCCTCTAAAACATCATTCAAATAGTCTAAACCATAGTTGAATTCATGATTTCCAACGATACCTGCATCATATTTCAAATAATTCATTGCTTTGTAAATAGGGTGAGTTTCATCTGGTGCTAATCTTTTTACTTTCGCAACATAACTGGCAAGCGGATTCCCTTGAATCGTGTCACCAGCATCAAAAAGCATCGAGTTGGTTTTTTCAGACCTAGCCTGTTTGATTAGCGTTGCTGTTTTTGCTAGTCCATAATCTTTTACTTCTGCATCTTTGAAATAATCATACGGCATTACATTGGAATGCAGGTCCGTAGTTTCCAAGATACGAAGAGTTGCCGTACTTCCAATACCTTCTGCTTTGGCTGCATGTGGGAAAATATTCAATGGAACCACTGAAAGCGCTAACGCGACAGCTAGAGAACCATTAAGCATACGTTTCTTGATGCTTCTTTTAATCTTTCTCTTCACACTCTTTCCGCCCTTCGACAAAATATTTTTTATTGCAAGATTTATTCTACTAATTTTCATTAGAGTTTAATAGTCTTTTTAAAAAATTTTTACAAGATTTTAATTGAAAATTTATAGATTGTAATTAACTGAATCTTCATAACGTTAAATCATTTTTTTGAAAAATAAAAGGCTTGTAAACTCATGTAACCTAGACACGGATTTTGTCGTCTATTAGAATGTGGTCCTTGGCGAGGAATAGTATAGAAGATTGGTAGTTTTCAATATTCGACACAAAAATTCAATTTACGTAGTGCTTAAAAAAGAGTAAAATAAAAGCTGGTCTTTAGCTAGGATAATTGTAAATTAATGATATTTTTATTAAAGGAGAACTCATATGACCGAATTCCAACGCTCTCAAAGGGTAAGTCAGAAAAAAAAGGGGCGAAAAAAACGGATCTTTATCTGGATTTTCGTACCACTATTAATCATTGTCTTAAGCGGGGCTGGATATGCGACTTTTTTACTTAATAAAGCTGAATCCGTTATTAATAAATCGTATAAACCAGTAAATACAACCTCAAAACGGCCAACCCAAGTTAATCCGGATATGGATAACATTTCTATTCTCCTAATGGGCGTTGATGCAGCTAAAAGCCGAGAGAAACAATACGGTGAAGCCATTAGAACGGATGCCTTACTTGTTGCTACCCTCAACAAAAAGGATAAATCAGTTAAACTGTTAAGCATTCCGCGTGACTCCTATGTTCATATTCCTGAAAAAGATATGTATACAAAAATTAATCATGCACACGCATACGGCGGAGCGCGTTTGACGATTGAAACTGTCCAAGAACTTCTCGATATTCCAATTGATTATTATGTAAAAGTCAACTTTTATGCATTCATTGATGTTGTTAATGCTTTAGGCGGAATTGAAGCCGATGTTCCTTATGCGATTTCAGAAAAAGATTCCGAAGATAACCACAATGCAATTCGTTTAAAACCTGGTGTTCAAACATTAACAGGCGAGCAGGCACTTGCTCTTGCCAGAACACGGCATAAAGATTCTGATGTTATGCGCGGGATGAGACAGCAGGAGATTATTAAGTCGATTTTTAAAAAGGCTCTTTCCGTTGGTTCCTTTTCCAAACATGCGGACATGATTGATGCAGTTGGCAACAATATGGAAACAAATATGTCATTCAATGATATGAAATCCTTGATGGATTATGGACTTGCCGGGAGCGGCTTAAACATTGAAACCTTGAACCTTGAGGGTGAAGATAAAACTATTAATAAAATTTACTACTATAAGCTTGATAAACAAAATCTTGAAGAAACAAAATCGATTCTCAAAGCGCATCTTGGTACCGATTCAACTGCTGATAAAGGGACCAATGCTGTCCATGCCAATGCCGACAGTAACGAGGATTCATCGACAAACTAAAGAAAAAGAGCCGCATCACACGAAGTGATACGGCTCTTTTTCTTTAGTCTAATAGCCATGAACTGTCCGTTTCTGGCGCATGAATTCTAACAGCTTCGCTAAATAGTTTCTAGCTCTTTTTCGCTAAATGTCCATTTCTTGTTTAATAGAAAATTTATTGCCAAACCTAAACATGTGGAAACAATCTGAGCTGCGGAAGAATGAATATCCATGTGTTTAACAAATACGTAAAGACATATTGTAGCAAAACCCAGAGTTAGAAAATTAACAACCACAAATTTAAAAACAAGAGATAGCTTTCTTGATTTAGCCTGAAACACCCAATTCTTATTCCAAAAAAAGCTGTTTATCATCCCTAAGCCATACGCTGTGATATTAGCAGCAATATAGTTCATCCCAAAGTACACAAGAACAATAAAGCTTCCTATAGTAATAAGTGTATTAACAATTCCAACAACCCCAAATTTCAGGAATTTTTTCATATTAATTTCCCCTATTTTTCCTGCGATATAATCCCTTAAATATTCTACCCATTTTTTTATTTCTTAGGATATATAAGGAAAAGAGCCTGACCACGGCAGGTCAGGCTCTTCCATATTTATCTATTCCGTTCTGAAGTGACGAGCAGAACGCGCATCATTTTAATTAATGGCCGATAATTTTTTCCGGCAAGGCCAATCATTTCGGCAAACAGTTCAATCATGATCAAAAGAATCACGATGAAGAAAAAGCCGCCAAGCAGCTTTGCTTGTGAAAAGATGATAGCCGCAAGTCCAAAGAAGGCTGCCATCGCATAAATCATCAATACGGTCTGACGATGGGTAAATCCAAGTCTGAGCAGGCAATGGTGCAAATGTGATTTATCCGGCGCAGATAACGGCTTTTTATTAACAATTCGGCGAATGATCGCAAAGAAGGTATCAGAAATCGGCACACCAAGAATAATAATTGGGACAATAAAAGAAATCAAGGTGACGTTTTTAAAGCCCAGAAGCGATAATACCGAAATCATATAGCCTAAGAATAAGGCACCTGTATCACCCATAAAGATTTTTGCGGGGTGGAAATTGTAAATTAGGAACCCAAGAGTACTTGCCAGTACAATCGAGGATACGGCTGTTACATAGCCATCTCCCATAATAATGGCCATCCCAGAAATGGTAATTAAAGCGATGGAAGATACTCCTGCAGCAAGGCCGTCTAAGCCATCAATCAAATTAATCGCATTGGTGATACCGACAATCCAAATAATCGTCAATGGAATACTTAAATAACCAAATTCAATGTGTCCTCCGAAAGGCAGGTTAATAAATTGAACATGTACTCCGCCCCAAATGACAACAATGGCGGCAGCAGCTATTTGGGCGATAAGTTTAACTTTCGCCGAAAGCTCAATCATGTCATCTAGTATTCCAGTAATGACAATGATAATACTTCCAATAATAATCGATAGAGCATACGGATCTTCTGGTCGAAGCACCAGCATACCGATAATGAAGCTTAAGTAAATTGCCAGTCCGCCAAGACGCGGCATAATTTTTTGATGAACTTTTCTGTGATTTGGTTTATCTGTTGCCCCAATTTTGAAAGCAAGTTTTTTAACTAATGGTGTAAGCAGAATTGAACTGATAAAGCATATAATCAGGGTGACGTAGATCATTATGATCCTCCTCGAAACTATTTGCCTATTTAAACAACTTGCAAACAAGCAAAATGAAGTAACTTTATATATTACTTAAAAATTAGTTATCTTATTTAATAACCATTTGTAAACTTTGTAAACTAACGTACCATGTTGGATTATAACACAGCTAGCGCCTATTTAAAATAGATATTATAATTCAATCAAGTTACTAAATATTTCATATATTTCATAATTACTAATTTAATAGAAGAAAATCGATAAAAACTAGCTGAGTCTCAACTCCCATCCTATGCTTGGAAATAAATAAAATATGAGTAATACACCAACATAATAATGGCGGTGTGAGCAGAGCTACGCTTCATCAGTTCAAAGTACTGTCATAACTATTTTCTGTTCAACTGGTTAAATATACTTAATTTATGCGGCGCTCCGCCCCATTTCCACAAAAGGGCATCTTTTTCAGCCCTTTTGCTTTTGTAATTGATAGAGGTTGATTACTTTATCCGTCATGATATTTTGGTCATTTTCCTGCGCCTTTTCTAAGCCTTTGCGAATTAGTTTTTGTTTCAGCTCTTCAGACCCTAAGACGGTTTGAAGGGCGTTTTTCAGCTCGGCGGGATTTTTTGCTTCAACAAGCATCCCGGTCTCTTGTTGGAGCAGGTACTTTAATCCGCCTACATTCGAGCCAACCACCGGCGTCCCGCAGGCCATTGCTTCTAAGGCGACAAGGCCAAACCCCTCAAGATGGGAAGGAAGCACAAATACTTCCGCAGCAGCCATCCATAAAGCAACTTCCGCTTGCTGTTTCGTCCCAAGAAAATGAACACTTTCTTTTAAACCTGTTTCCGCTATCACGGTTTCAAGTTTTTGAAAATACCCTTGGTCCTTATTCGATCCAATTATGTACAATTCATAATCAGGCTGGTCCTTCTTAAGTACTGCGAAGGCCTCAATCAGGTCATTAAGACCTTTTTGCTCAATAATATTGCCAACAAACAACAGCGGCGTTTTATTTTGCGGAATCTCACAGCGCAAACGAGCCGTTGTCTTATCCACTACTTTAAATACTTCCAGATTAACGCCCATATTAATGAGGGAAAGCTTGTCGCGTGAGACACCAAATTCTGTTTCCAGTGTCGTGTATAATTCCTGGCCAACAGCAATGACGTGATCAGCTTCTGCTAAAATGGTTTGGGTCATATTAAATATACGTCCGCTTTTTTTCACCATTTTGTCAATATCGCCGCCATGGGCTGTTACAATAAACCGAGCTCCAAAAAGCTTTTTGTACCATTTTGCCAGCCAGCCGCTTGGAAATACATAATGTGCGTGGACAACCGATGTTCTGTTTCCTTTAAAAAGTAAATGGACTAGAAACGTGAACGCCCATTTTCCATATTTCTTCAGTAAATTCAGTTTACCTTTATTTGGATTGTCAATCGCAATTACATCAACGGCTAAACCTTTATTTCTTAGTGCTTCTACTTGATTTTTCACAAAAATTCCAAAGCTTTTATGTTCGTTCGTGGGGTACATATTTGAAATGACTGTTACTTTATTCTTCATATTTTCTCCTACTGCTTTAATTAAAATGTTTATCATTCATCATAATATATCATGAAATTTGACGAAAAACAGTAAGGAAAGGTTACAATACGCAGAATTTCAGCCAAAATTTACTGTTTCCAGCCAATGAAATTTAAACTGGTTAAACCTTAATAAGAGACCTCAAAAATTCGTGAGTAACCGAATTTTTGAGAGTCTCCAATTTTTTCACATGCTTAAACAGCTTAATCGCGGGCTTCATAGCCATTTGGATTCGTCTGCTGCCATCTCCATGAGTCCTGACACATTTCTTTAATTCCTCTTTGGGCCTCCCAGCCTAGCAAGGTTTTTGCCTTTTTAGAGTCTGCGTAGCAAACTGCAATATCTCCGGGTCTTCTCTCAACAATCTTGTAAGGAATTTCCACTCCAGCGGCCCTTTCAAAGGCTTCAACAAGCTCTAAGACACTATAGCCAGTTCCCGTTCCTAGATTATAAGCCTCTACTCCACTAGTTGGTATTACCCGCTCCAGTGCCTTTAAATGGCCTTGCGCAAGGTCAACAACATGGATGTAATCTCTTACACCCGTCCCATCAACGGTTGGATAATCATTGCCAAACACTTGCAGTTCTTTTAATTTGCCAACGGCCACTTGAGTGATATAGGGCATTAAATTATTGGGAATATCGTTTGGATCCTCGCCAATCCTTCCGCTAGCGTGGGCTCCAATTGGATTAAAGTAACGCAATAAGGCAATACTCCAGCTATTATCAGCAATATATAAATCCGTTAAAATTTCTTCAATCATCAATTTTGTCCGGCCGTAAGGATTTGTTGCACTCAGTGAGAAATCCTCTGAAATCGGAACTCGTTCAGGCATGCCGTAAACCGTTGCCGAAGAACTAAACACTAAGTTTTTCACCGCAAACTTGGCCATCACCTCACAAAGAATGAGGGTTCCTGAAATATTATTATGATAATAATGGAGAGGAATGGATACCGATTCCCCAACCGCCTTTAATCCGGCAAAATGGATTACAGCGTCGATTTGGTTAGTTGAAAATACTTCTTCGAGACCCTCGCGGTCAAGCAGATCCATTTCATAAAACAGGAAGTCTTTACCCGTTATCTCTTTTACTCTAACTAATGATTCAGGCTTACTATTTGAGAAATTATCGATAACAATTATTTCTTTGCCTGCATTTAACAGTTCGACACATGTATGACTGCCAATATAACCTGCCCCGCCCGTCACTAATATTGCCATGACTTATTCCCCCCTCATATCCAAAAATTAATTAACCAAGGTTGATAAATTATACCATGAAATTTGACGATTATCATATTCTAAAAGAGTTGAAAACACTCTTGAAAACGAAAAAAGCCTTTCTCCCTATGGAGAAGGCTCTTCGCTTTTACCCGTGATTGAATCAGTTACTGTGTTTTTACTGACACCTTGATTGGTTCCCTTATCAGTTGGCGGGGGCTGTGGTTCTTCCGCTTGTTTTTCTCTTAATGCTCCATCCTTATCAAAACTATATTGCTTTCCTTCAATCGTTTGTGATCCTGTTACCATCGCTCCGTTGGTGTCTAGATAGTACTTCTTCCCCTTATCCAGAATCCATCCTGTTTGCATGACTCCATCTGCATCAAGATAATACCATTTGTTATCCACCTTGACCCAGCCGATTTGCATAGCGCCATCGCTTTGAAGGTAATACCATCTTCCTTTCAGTTTGATCCAGGCGGTTTGCATCGCCCCATCGCTATTAAGGTAATACCACTTGTTATTAACCTGTATCCAGCCAGTCTGCATAATTCCATCGACATCAAGATAATACCATAATCCCTTAACCTTAACCCAGCCGGTTTGCATCGCACCATCACTAGTAAGGAAATACCATCTTCCCTTCACTTTGACCCAGCCTGTCTGCATGACCCCATTGGTGTTAAGAAAATACCACTTATTGCTGACTTTGACCCAGCCGGTTTGCATGACCCCATCGGCATCAAGATAATACCATTTACCCTCATCTTTAAGCCAGCCTGTTTTCTTGTTGCCATTCTGATAAAAGAACGTCTGCTCATCCATTTGTACCCATCCCTCATTGCCGCTCTGGCACCGTTTAATAAAGCCATCCCAGCGAGGCAGTAAATTTTGCGGGCAATTCTTACCCGTCCAATGCTTATGAGGAACAATATGATCAATCGATATCTTAAATCGACTCATTAAATATTGGACGACTTCGACCGTATTGGAAACCGTCTTCTCGTAATCTCCATCTGCATTCACACACATTTCGATATGGATTGACGTTCGATTTCCCGGTCCATTCCGCCCATCGCCGGCGGCCCATGCCACCTCATCAAACGGGATTGACTGGATGACTTCGTGGTCATCGATTTGCAAATGCCAGGAAGCTGTCCGGTCATTACCGCGCTGCTGTAACCACGCATGTGCCTCAGCATTCGCGCCAGCGGCGGTATTATCGGTTTCATGGATCGTAATGTATTTTGGCGTCAATTCTAGCCCCGGCCGAGTGCTCGTGTTGGAAACAGGAATGAGTCGTTGAATAATATTCATGGCTAATCCTCTCCTTTATTTATTATTTATGCAAAAAGGGAGCATTTGGTCAGGGCTTAGGCTTAATTCAGGACTTTTATCATGCTGTTTCAAAGAAAGAGGCAAAACAACAACAAAATTCACCGGAATTTTAAATCCCAATGGAATAAGGTATAATGGAACCACTATCATATAAAGGGGCAAGAACATGTCAGTTAAACATTTAATCCGGAAGGGTGTTAAAGCCATTAAGCAAAATGGCTTGCAAAACACCCTTCAAAAGACGCAAAGAAGAATATTCACTAAAATGGGTGTTAATCGAGTCTTCAAACGAGAAAACGCTCAGCTCAATGATGTTTACCAACAAATTATCGATCTTTATAAACGGAAAGACATTAACGGATTGGTTATTTTAACATCTGGTCGTGAGTTTGAAGAATTGTATAACCAACGGACAATCAACCTGGCAAAATACTTAGCTGAGCAAGGGATTGCCGTCCTCTTTGTCGCTTGGCAATGGGACGATCAGGAAAAGCTGCAAAAGAGCTATCAAAAGGTTTACAAGAATATCTTTCAGGTTCCTGTTTACGACTTCACATATCATCTCGAAAAATTGACGATTCTTGATGAAATCAGAACTAAAACGTATATCACGACATTCCCTGCGAAGCTATTCTATGGAAGCACAGACCAACTTAAAAAATCTGGGTATAAAATTATTTATGACATCATGGATGAATGGGAAGAATTCTACAAAACAGGAGATGCTTCGTGGTACAATCGCGGTGTAGAAGAGTCATTTGTGCAAATAGCCAATCTTGTTACCGTCGTTTCCCAGCCATTAAAAGACAAATTTTCATTTATTAGAAATGATATTGATGTGATTGGCAATGGGTATAATCCAGCATTGTCCGGGAAAGGGAATATCTCTTTGCGACAGGAACTGCCCGATGGAAAAATTCATATCGGGTACTTTGGACATCTGACCCCTTCATGGTTTGATTGGGATCTCATTTTTTCCTTAGCAAAAAACAAGCAGTTCTATTTCCACTTTATCGGTCATGGCGCGCCAGAAGAAATTTTAGCGAAGATTGATTCACTTCCCAACTGTAAGTTCTATGGGAAGGTCCATCCAAGTGAGCTTCATACATTTGTTGAAAAATGGCATATCGGGATTATTCCTTTTAAGCCAAGTAAACTATCAGAAGCAGTAGACCCGATTAAAATATATGAATACTTATATTTTGGGTTACCTACCGTTTCTACTGGAATTCCTCATATCGGAACCTATCCGTTCGTTACACACTGCCAAAATGAATTAGAGGTAACGGAAACGATTTTAAAGGATTATCAGCAATTGCTTGATTCCAAGCTGCAATACAAGGACTTGGAAGCCTTTTTGGAGAAAACAACATGGGATGAGCGTTTTGCGGAACTAGTAAAAAGACTGGCTTCCAACTAATAAAGAAGAGCGGCACTGTCGGACAGTTGCCGCTCTTCCTTAGTTAATCAGGGATTTATATAATTGTTTGTAAGTAGAAATCATAATTTGGTTACTGAACTTTTCATTAAAGTCTTGCTGGGCCTGACCCTCGATTGCAAGACGCTTTTCTGGATGATCAATCAATGTCATCACCCGATCAACAAATGCTTGAACATCCTTTTTTTCAACAAGAAAGCCATTAACATTGTCCTGGATCACTTCCGCTGTATTTCCAACGTCCGTTACGACGACTGCTTTCCCGTAGGCCATTGCTTCAAGGAGCGTAAGCGGTGCCCCCTCCCATAGGGATGTCATCGCAAAAATGTCGATAACCTTAAACAATTCATTTACTTTGGATACATGGCCGATAAATCTTATATTATCAACACCCTCGGCAATATTTCGTAAGGATTGGCTATAGTCCTGCGAACCTTCTCCTGGTATTAAAAAGACAAGCTGATCATATTTTTGATTCAACATTTTCGCAGCTTCAATAAAGTATTCTAAACCTTTTTGAACATCAATCCGTGAAAGGGTGCTAATAACAAACGAATTCTCAGGGAGTCCAAATTCTCTTTTCAACTCTTCTTTCGTCCGTTCTGTCGGGGACACTCTTTCTGAATCAATCGAGTTTCTTATGACAACCGTTTTCTTCTTATTCATGATTTTAAAATTAGCTAAATTGAAATTTTCAACCGTTTTTGAAACGGACACAATCGAGTCCACCAGATTGAGGTAAAAGCTATACTTCAATCTCCCCCACGGATTTTCGAAAAAATGATAGGTATTATGGGTTGTTTCGATTACTTTGACACCGGCTAGTTTGGCCGCAAGTATTCCATGAAAGGAAAAATGGACTTGAACGATATCAAACTGTCCTTCTTTCATATAGTTTTTCAACTTATTGATTCTCGGGATTTTCTTTTGTTCATTGATTT
Organism: Neobacillus sp. NPDC093127; assembly: GCF_044754175.1. Taxonomy (NCBI): domain Bacteria; kingdom Bacillati; phylum Bacillota; class Bacilli; order Caryophanales; family Bacillaceae; genus Neobacillus; species Neobacillus sp. NPDC093127. The sequence continues at coordinate 77,522 of NZ_JBIVOP010000002.1, read as the reverse complement.
CATAGCAGGTAAAGCCTTTTTCTTTAAGTCGTTCAGCAACTACACCGCCTTTAAAGCAGGCTACACTTGCTTCAAATTCCTGATCATTCGTATTTTTAACAAGATTGTAGATAACCTCTTCTAAACCGCCCTTATCTAGCGAATCACATACATGAAGAACTTTTATTTTTTTCATAAAATTACCTCTTTACTATATTCAGAAAAACTTATCAATTATTTTCCTTTAACTTCTGCGCCATAAAATCAAGTAATCCTTCTCTAATTTCTTTTTTTTGCAGGGCAAACTCGATGGTTGTTTCTATAAAACCGAGCTTTTCTCCGACGTCATACCGTTTGCCCTCAAATTCATAGGCAAAAACACGCTGAATTTCATTTAGCTTCTGAATCGCATCCGTCAGTTGTATTTCTCCGCCGGCGCCAATTTCTTGTTTATCAAGAAACATGAAAATTTCCGGTGTCAAGATGTACCTGCCAATGATGGCAAGATTAGATGGCGCGGTTCCTGGGTTTGGTTTTTCTACAAATTGACGCACCTGGTATCTTCTATTATCCTGTTCCAATGGGTCAATGACCCCGTAGCGGTGTGTTTCTGTTTCAGCTACCTGCATAACCCCAATGACCGAAGAAAGAGTATGTTCATATTCATTAATCAGCTGGCGCAAACATGGTGTTTCTGCCTGGACAATATCATCACCTAAAAGAACAGCAAAGGGTTCATCACCAATGAAATTTCTTGCACACCAGACTGCATGCCCAAGACCCCTTGGCTCCTTTTGACGGATATAATGTATATCAACTAGATTCGATGAGGCTTGAACACTTTCAAGGAGCTCAAACTTTTTCTTTTCGAATAAGGTTTGTTCTAGTTCAAATGCATGATCAAAATGATCTTCAATCGCCCTTTTTCCTTTTCCGGTAACAATAATAATATCTTCAATCCCCGATTCTATTGCTTCTTCAACAATATATTGAATTGTAGGTTTATCGACAATTGGGAGCATTTCTTTAGGCATCGCCTTTGTTGCTGGCAAGAACCGGGTACCTAGTCCGGCAGCGGGAATAATCGCTTTTCTAACTTTTTTCATGTTAAAAAAATCTCCTTTTTACCATTTTAAATTTGTATGAGTCCATTTCAATTATTTCATACTTAAATTTATTAGACAACAATCCCCTTAAAAGCAAAACCTTTTCCAATTGGGACTGGAAAAGGTTCCTTAATCATTCAGCTATGTCTTTTTGCGTTTTTTGGGAATTATTTTTATAGAGATAGACCATTATGATGGCAATATAGATGCTTACTGCCGGGGCCGAGAATACATGCCCTGCTAAGACTGAAACACCTATCCCGATTATGAGTCCCAAAAACATTAAGATATTTTCGAAGCTAAAAAAGGTTCGGCCATTTTTGAGTAAGGATCTAAAAAATGACAGTAAAAAGTAAACAATTGGTATCATATACAATAGAAAACCAATGATTCCAAAAGCGTAGAATAAATCAAAAAAGTCCATTTCGATCATTTTGGTTCTACTGTTTTCCTTTGTTGTTGAATAGCCTAAACCGAATAACTTTTGACCAAAATTCGCCTCTTTGAACTCGAGGTTCTTATTCACAAGGAAAATATCCCTGCTGCTTAACAGCAGTCTAATTACTTTATTCGTTTTTACCGGAGTATGTGTTTCCGTCGTGGGTTTGCCTGCCTCTGATTCTGTTTCTTCAGCAGCTGCCTTTTCTTGTGCTTCTAACTTTTGAGTGTTTTGTTTCAAATTATCTAATGCACTTGTATTTAATGAAAACGTTGTTAATGCCGATAAAACAAAAATCGATAAAATTAGATTAACCATTAATTTTCTTCTGTTTACATTAGATTTTAAGAAAAATGGAATTATGACTAATACTATCGTTACAGCAATAAAGAAGAACGAGGATATCATCCCAACTTTTGTTCCTACGATCAAACAAGAAATTAATATCAATAGCGATGGCAGCCAATAATAACTATCTTTCCAGTTATTTGTATGTTTTAAGGAGTAGATAATCACCAGTGGTGAACAGATGGCCATAATCGCACTAATTTCATTCCCAGAAGAAAACCAGCCTTTAGAGCCGACACCGTAATTATAACTTTTTATTGCCGTACCCGTGAACACTGATACAATCATCACTAAGCCTACAATGGTCATACCAAAGACAATTTTGTTTAGCAGGACATCTGTTTTTTTATTTTTAATGTAATCCCAAACAAAATAATAAGAGAAAAGCATGAGGATGAAATAGATCGTTTTGGTAATAAATTTTATTTCTTCCACTAAGTTAAATGTGACTTTTGATTGGTAACCGATGAACAAGTTCAAAAACAATACGACAAATAATGCAATGAAGTAGCCAAGAATTATCTTTCTGTTATTCTTAATGGCGGAAAATGTAATATAAACGGCTGTTATTGCAAACATGATGGTTCGGACAATTACACCAAATGTTAGGCTCGTTTTTATATAATGCATTGAAAAACTAGTTAGTAAATCTAAAATTGGCTGGATAGCAATAAAGATAATTAACATTTTCTCCATTAAATGGTTTTTCCCCAAGCTTTTAGTCAATCTGTACACGTCCTTTTATTTCTTTTCATATTCTGCTGCTGTTATGTTAACATCATTTCTCTACATTTCATCCACTTTTTCATTTTATTAGTATACCAAGCTAATGAGTAGAAATCTAATAAAACTTTCCTTTTGTATATTGTGTTATTTTGGCAATAAAAAACCTAGGCATTCTTAGAATCCCTAAGTTTTTTTAGAAGCTAGTTTTCGTAAGAAAATGTGTTGCTTTGTGAAAGGATCTTATTATTTGAATCCATTACCTTTACGACAATTGTAAAATTGTCTTTCTTATCTGGGAATGGCAGCCGAATCTCGGTTTCATCACCGGATACTCTCGCAATATATTTATCATTAACATAAACATAGCTTTGTTCTGTAAAATACTCACCTTTAAGCAGCAGCATTTTCTTGTCGCCGTCCATCTCCATAGAAGCTGTTGTAATTTTTGGATCTTTATAGCCCAAACGATAACTCTTACTTGGCTGGATTACCTGTTTATCTGCAATTCCATACATTTTTCCGAACAGTAAATCGTACTGTAGCTGCTTAATATCGGAAAGGACCGTATCATTTACGTGATCCTCTGCAAGGAAATCAGGTCTGGTAATCCTATTTAAACTGCCCTCTTGATACTGATCAAACAAATAATTAGTTAGATAGTTGCCTTTAACTCCAACCCGGTCTAGTAATATCGGTGCAACCAGCGATGCTCCGATATTCAGCTCCTCTTTTTTGCCGGAGAAATTATCCCAAACAAGCAATGGTGTAGTATGCATTCTTTTATACTCATCAAAGTCATCTGCCTCATTGTAATAACCCGCTTCACGATAAACTTTGTAATCCGAACCCAATATCGGTAAATGGTCGCCAAAGAAGACGACAATCGTTTTTCTTTTTGTATTGTTTAATTCGGTGATTAGTCTTTCAAGCTGTTTATCGATTTCTGCAAGATTGTCAGAATACACTTCCAAGATATTTTTTGTATCTGGTGAGAATTTATTGCCATTGGTTAATTCAGCTTCTATGCTGGCATATTTTTTCTTTCCAGTCGAGGAATAAGGTCCATGATTCTGGGTTGTAACCGCAAAAATAAAATTAGGTTTATTGCCTCGATTTATTTTTCGCATGATTTCATCTGTCATTGTTTTATCATGATAGAAGTTCCCGTCACGAATAGGGCTTGTCATATATTCCAAACTCACAAAGCGATCAAACCCGAGGTTTTTATACACATAGGACCGCTGGTAAAACCAGTGATGAAAGGAATGAATTGCTGTTGTTTCATACCCGCTTTGACGAAAAATATTCGGTAATGCTGGAATCGGTTTCGTTACATAATTTAAATATGGAACAGAGCCTGCTGGTAGGAATTGAGTCGACACACCTGTTAACGCTTCAAATTCTGTATTAGCTGTTGAACCGCCAAATACCGGAACAGCTAGCATGCCGCCTGATTGCTCCTTCTGCATTTTGTGGAAAAAAGGGATTGGGTCTTTATTAAATTCAACATTTGTTAGTAAAGTAGGATCCCAAAATGCCTCGCTCATGATGACAACGACATTGGGCTGCTCCGATTCACTGCTCTTAGACTCCTTCGTTTGAGCAATAATCTCCTCAATCGTCTGTTGTGAATAGTTTTTCGGCTTTTCAATTGTTAATAAATCCATATTTTGTAAAAAAGCTCCTACGACTCCATCAATTGCTGTCGTTTCCTTCTGATTCCAAACAAACTTGGAGATTTTGAGATTTCTCTTTAAATAGGTGCCCTCTTGCTTGGCTTCCACATGATAAACACCAAGAAAAGCAAATAAGAATAATACGGCCAGCGTAATTTGGAGCCCATTTCTTTGTTTCTGATTTGGAACTTTAATGATTGTAAATACCAATAACCCAATAAGAATTACCGCTCCGACAATCATCCACGTTACAATGCTGCCTGTAAAAAAATCCATCATGTTGGCTGCTTCAGAGCTCAGAAGGAGGTCAGGCGGTAAAACTGGCTCGCCGCGTATTTCCAATTTAATCCTGCTAGCAATCGCAAGAACAATAAATGGCACAGTCATAATGAACGTTAACAAAATGTATAGCTTTCGGCGAAAGAGCCTTAGTACACTAAATAGCGGGAAAAGAATGATAAAGTTATATGCAAAGGGCTTGGTTTTCCCCTTTAACCAAATATATGATTCATGAAAGCTGCCCCGATAAATCCATTCCACGACTAAAATTAGTAGATAAACATATAAAGCTGTAATAGCAAAAGAAAGGATAGAATCTTTAATTTTCTTCCACATGGCTAACTCCTTTATTGAAAATTCATCGAATTTCGGAAAATTCTATTATATTTTTTAACGTTGATAGGAAGTGGTTCTCATTTGATACGATACACGATTCATCCTTGTCAGTAAATACTTTTTAGTGGAACGAAAGTTATTTTTATCCACTATTTAGCCACTGGTTTATTTCCCTTTTAGCAGGATTTTTCTCACTAGAGACTAGAGGAAAATTATTGATTTGCTTGGCCAAATTGTGTAAAATCAACTGTTAGTAGTTTATTAATTCACCTGATGAAATACACAGGAGGGACTAAATTGGCGATTGAAACATTACAAAACAGCCCCTTAAGGCAGGCTCAACAAACAATGGTAGAAATGTTGTTGGCCGTTGATTATATTTGTAAAACAGAGAATATATCATACTGGATAACGGATGGTACACTACTCGGTTCCGAGCGGCATAAAGGATTTATTCCTTGGGATGATGATGCCGATATCGGTATGCTGCGAGAGGATTATTCGAGGTTTAAACGCGTCGTAGAAGCAAAACTGCCCAAAAAGTTTACAATAGAAACGGAAACAGTTCATACACATGGAAAACACAATTGGTTAAAGATTTTGTATCTTGAGGATTTTGATTGGATTGATTGGCACGGTATTAAACGGAGAGGCATTTCAATCGATATTTTTCCATATGATTACGTCACCGAAAAAGGTAAAAAGACAGCCGCAGAGAAATTAGTTAATCGAATTGCCAGCATTAAATATCCTGCAGAGGCAAACAATATCAAAAACAAACTGAGAAGGATTATCTATAAGCTGGAAATTCATAATATTTATTCTCGGTTTAGGACAAAGTCTGATTATATTACTTACGGGATTGAAACACCTTATTACGGGTGGGCCTATTATAATATTAACGATATTTTCCCATTAAAAGAAGGCATTTTTGAAGATCACTGGTTTAAAATCCCCGGCAATCCGAGCCATTACTTAACGACTAGTTATGGGGAAAATTATATGGAACTTCCCGAGGAAAGCAATCGCCAAAGCCACATGGCTGATCTAAAAATGATAGAATAAGAAAAGCGCAAGCACCCTGGTCAGCTGCGTATTGCCTGGAGCGCTCCAAGTGAGTATGGGAAACACGAAGAGCGGAGCGCATCCGTGCTTGACTTATCGTAGGGCGGAGAGCGAAGGACTTTAGCCGCTAAGGCGCTGGAGCTGGACAATTCTCGAAGTCGAAATTAATAATTTCTTATCTCTAAATAATCAAGTGCATGTTAATTGGCACTCTTCATGGAGAAAGGCAAACTGGTGTTTTATGCAAAAATCATCTCTCATTAAAAATGTTATCTACAAAGTATTATTAAATGTATTTAATATCGTCATCCCTATATTAGTTGGCCCTTATGTCTATCGCACACTTGGACCTAATTCTATCGGAATGGTACAACGGTCCGAAACCATTTTTAATTACTTTTTCATTTTTGCAGTATTTGGGGTCTATCAATATGGGCTAAGAGAAATGAGCCGAATTAAAGATGATCAGACAAAGGTAAACCAATTCTTTACTAGTATGCTAACGATCAGTATGAGTACAAGTGTCCTTTCTTTAGTGGCTTTCTTACTATTTTCTTTTTGGGGATATGGAAATCAAGCCCTTTTTCCAATCTTAATGATTTATGCTGTCAACTTAATCGGAAATATCTTTTATGTTGAATGGGTAAATGAAGCTAGTGAAAAGTATAATTTTATTACAATTAAGACTATCTTAATAAAGCTGGTCTATCTATCTTTATTATTTACGCTTGTAAAAAGCTCCCATGATTATAAGCACTATGCCGTTTTGTTAATTCTAACGACTTTCCTAAATAATATTGTCAGCTTTATTTATATTAAAAGAAAAATTAAACTAGATTTTTCTAATATCACTATCAAAAAGCATATTAAGCCGCTATTATTAGTCGTTGCTTTTTCCAATGCAAATATTCTTTTTGTTCAGTTGGACCGTTTCATGTTAGGTGAGTTTATAAATAATAAGTCTGTTTCCTTCTATGTGATGGCCCAGCAAATAATGGGAATTATTAATACTTTAATGCTTAGTATTATTCAGGTTACAATTCCGCGCTTATCTTATTTATCCGGGTCAGCGGATGAGGGCTCATATCTCAAACTGTTAAATAATATTTCCAAAGTGTATTTTGCCTTTCTGTTCCCTGCCTCCATTGGACTTTTGGTTACCTCTGATGCGGGAATTCTGTTATATGGGGGACATAAATATGCCAGTGCCCAAAGTACACTTGCCATCTTTGCCATCTATATGATTTCGTTAGGTATTGAATCGATTTTATCCAATCAAGTGATTTATGTGAAGCGAAAAGAAAATATTCTTGTGAGATTGGTCTTTATTTCCGGGATTCTTAACCTTCTTTTCAATACAGCATTAATTCAGTTGAAATGGTTTTCACCAACAACCGCCATTCTTACTACAGCTATTTCTAATTATGTATTAGTGATAATGGAGTATATTTTTATTCGCAAATATTTAAAAGTCGACTACTCGATATTTACTTTTTCCAAAACTAAATATTTCTTCTACTCGTTGTTGTTTATCCCGATTTCATTGCTATTACGACTATTTATCTCACACTACATTCCCTTGTTTATCGTAACAGTAATCGTTTGTTTGTTTGTTTATGCGGCGATTCTATTTTTCACAAAAGACGAAATCCTTACTCTTTTTATCAATAAGATAAAAGGACGCTTTGGAAAACTAGCATAACGTGGATACTAGGGGATAAAGAGGGGTGTCCAGAATTCTGGACACCCCTCTTTTGTTTACTTTTTCCAAACACCATCGTTTCCAATGAGATAGCCTTGGATAGTAGTATTCTTTGCCATTGAGCCATCGCCTAACAGAAAATACCACTTGCCATTTTCATTTAACCAGCCGGTCTTCATCTCACCGCTCTTTTGTAGATAATACCATTTATTCCCCAAAAGAAGCCAGCCTGTTTTCATGGCTCCCTTTTGATCAAGGTAGTACCATGCGCTTCCTGACTTCCACCAGCCCGTTTTCATGGCTCCACTGCCATCAAGGTAGTACCACACGCTTCCGGATTTCAACCAACCCGTTTTCATGGCTCCACTGCCATCAAGGAAGTACCATTTTCCGCTAGTCATAATCCAGCCGACCTTCATCGAGCCGCTGTTGTCCAAATAGTACCATTTTCCATTTGATTGAATCCAGCCAGTTTTCATTACTCCACTGCTGTCAAAGAAGTACCAAATATTAGTGTCTAAACGCTGCCATCCGATCGCTTTTCCATCTGATTTCAGGTAATACCAACTTCCCCGGTCAAGTACCCAGCCACTTTGCACACTACCATCCGAACTAAAGTAGTAAAGTACTCCATCAATTTCCTTCCAGCCGATTTGCATCGCACCATTATCATTTAAATAATATTTCTTCGAACCACTTTCATACCAGCCGGTGTGCATGAACCCATCCTTTAGGAATAGGTACCACTTATCATCAATTTTCTGCCAGCCTGTGACTCTGACACCGTCGCTAAAGAATCTCCACTTTCCTTCCTCCCATTTCCATCCGTATAATTTCGGTGTCTTGAAGGAAGCGTTTAAACTGGTTTCAGAGACTTTTTTCCACCCATCAACTGCGATGATTTCAAGATTGTACGCAGTTTCAGGAGTTAAATTGGCCAGTTCAGCGGATATTCTTTTTTTCGGAGGACCGCTTTCCCAAAATGGCATATTTAACGTATAAATCACAGAACCATTATTTTTAATAACATATTTTTCAATCACGGTATCATCAATTGCTGCGTCCCACGAAATAGTGACCTTATCCCCATTGATATTTTTATCTATTGTAGCGGTTGATCCTGGTCCAAAATATGGATTTTGCTCATCTCCATAAGTCTTTTCAAATGGGGTTGGGACTGTAAATGTTTGAATCCATTGATGATTGGTTAGATCTCTTGCCTTAATCTCTACCCTATCTGAATAAACATTAACGAGCAAACCTTGTGATAACTTATTATACCCCGCGTCAGAGAAGGTATAGGCAACTGAACCCGCATTTACCATCGTAAATCCATCCTGATAGATGGTTCTCGGGTGATTTAATAGATAATGAGAATGACCTGAAAACAGAATGACTTGTGGATATTGCTTTAATAAATCTGAAAGTCTGCTATCTTGAAAGCCCGCACCCCAATCGTCACTTCCGTACACAGTGCCATCAATTGCTTGATGCAAAAATACAAAGATTGGCTTTGTCTCTTCAGCTTGATCCGCTAATGTTTCCTCAAGCCAGCTATATTGTTTATCGGTAATATTAGCATGGTCATGGTCTGTTTGGCTTGGAAATCCCTCACCACCGAGCGTTATAAAATGATATCCTTCAATCCATTTATCATAATAAACTTGTGAGCCATCTCCCGGCATTCCTGTCTTCTCTACAAATCTCTTCATAAAAAAATATAGATCCCATTCTGCTCCGGCGAAGACCCCTTCAAAGTATTCATGGTTTCCGATGGTGATTACTTTCTCGGCATCCTTATTAATATTTGTATTTAAAATCAGATTAAAATTATCGTAATCCTGTTCTGTCCCGTTATCCGTGATATCGCCTACCATCGCAATTGCTTGATATTTTGGAGCAACCATCCGGTAATCGTTAAGGGCGTTGGTAAATCGCGCCTTTTGAATTTCTTCTCCAATATGAATATCACTCATGACAGGGAATTGTAGCAGCGGATTATCCAATTGTTCGCTTGATCCTGCCGCTTCAGCGATGTGCAGTGGTTTCATCCAGCCTATTATCATCATTAATGACATTAAAGCAACTAATCTATATTTCAAAAAATCTCTCTCCAATTCTACTTTATTTTAATTCATAGAGGATTTTACCTCATTTTCCAAGAAAATACTAGACTGTACTCTATTAAATTAACAAATTTTTTCCAAGCTTTAATTCTGAGTAGCGAAAAGAGGAAAAAAAAGACCCACACCATTTTTAGATGATGTGGGTCTGTTTTTTTGCTATGAATTTTAGTAAAGCTTATTTTTTAAACGTCTTTAGCAGGAATTTCGGCAAAATTAACTGGCGCTTCCAACGCCACGGTTCTTTGACTAAACGGTAGAACCATTCCAATCCAAGCGTTTGGAAAACTTCCGGCGCACGTTTAAGATTGCCGGAAATCACATCATACGATCCGCCTACCCCCTGAAAAACACAAGGAGTTACTTGATTCATGTGATTGACAATCCAATGTTCCTGAGCCGGACTTCCTAACGCAACAAAGATAATTTCCGGTTGATGCTGATTAATCGTATCAACGATTACCTGTTCGTCTTTTTCGTAACCATGTAAGGTCCCGACTATTTGGATTTCCGGAAATTGCTTTTCAAGCTCCGTCTTCGCCGCATCGGCTACACCCGGCTTGCCACCGTACAAAAAGATTCGTTTCCCTTGCTCCGCCCCTGTTTTGCAAAGCTTGAGCATCATATCAATTCCGGTTACACGGCTTTTCACCCGGCCGCCTTTCAATTTCGAGGCTAAAATAACGCCAATTCCATCTGGAATCTGGTAATCGGCACGGTTCAAAAGCGTTCTGAGTGCTTCATCCTCTTGGGCCTTCATGATTTTCTCCGGATTAATAGCGACAATAAATGATTTCTTCTTATTTTCGATATCCTGCATTAATAATGATGCGAGCTGGTCGTAATCATAATCACAAACATCAACGCCGAGAAAGTTTTCTTTCATAATGTACCACCTGGTTTTGATTTGGACATCTTACCTGAAACTTACTGCGGCAAAGTGTGTTTGCCGCAGCTGGATGCAAATTTATAAATTTTTGGAATCCCCTAACACACGCAGGTCAAAGCCTGCTTTGACCCAAGCATCACGCGGGAGGCAATTTTTTGTATCAAATACAATTTTTGAACGAACTAGATTAGCTGTCTGTTTTGGATCGAGAATCTTAAATTCATCGTGCTCGGTTAAAATGAGGATGATATCCGCATTTTTTAATGTTTCTTCAAGCTCCAATGATTGCTGTGGTAATTTTGCTTCATTGATATGCGGATCAAAAGCAGTCAGATCAAGATTTAGCTCATTTAAATGGTGAACGACCTCAACGGATGGACTTTCCCTCATATCGTCAATGTTCGCTTTAAACGATAAGCCCAAAACAGCCACTTTTGGATTTTTAATTTGATGCTGATTGGCAATCGCTTTAACCTGATTCGCCACATAAAGCGGCATCGAATCATTCGTTTGCCTTGCAAGGTGAATGATTTTTGCATTTTCCGGATCCTGCTCGACAAGGAACCATGGATCGACCGCAATACAATGGCCTCCCACGCCGGGACCTGGAAGGTGAATATTGACGCGCGGGTGATGATTGGCAAGCTTAATGGCCTCCCAAACGTTGACGCCAAGATTTGCACTGACACGTGCCAGCTCGTTAGCGAAGGCAATGTTTACATCACGGAATGTATTTTCAATCACCTTAACCATTTCAGCGGTTGTCGCATCGGTTAAGAAAATTTCCCCTTTCACAAAAGCACGATATAGGTCTCGCGTTTTTTCTGAGGATTCCTCATTAATACCGCCGACAATCCGGCTGTTATTGACAAGCTCTTCAAAAACCCGGCCTGGAATAACTCGTTCAGGTGAGTGGGAGACAAGCAACTCTGTCCCGATTTCAAGTCCGCTTTCTTTTAGAATCGGCATCATCACATCCTCAACTGTTCGCGGTGGAACGGTCGATTCTAGAATGACGAGGTTGCCCTTTTCAATATAAGGAACAATCGACTTGGTGGCTGCTTCCACATATTTCATATCAGCCGTTTTATCCGGGTTGATTGGTGATGGCACTGCGATAATAAAAACATCCGCTTTTTCCGGAGTTGTTGAAACGGTTAGATTGCCGCTGTCAATTGCCGCATTAAGGCGCTCTTGCAATCCGTTTTCTTCTATATGAAGCTGTTTATGCTGGATTTTTTCGACGGCCGCCGCATTTACGTCTACCCCGTGGACATGCAGGCCATTGTTGGCAAACATAACGGATGTTGGTAAACCAATATAACCGAGACCAACGACACATATTTTATTCATCAAGTAACTTCCTTTCCAACCATACTTTAAATAACTATATTCTTATATAAAACTTTGACGATAGGATCTACCCGCCAGAACGTATGACGATTAAATTTTACATCTAATTGTAACAAAAATCATGATTAAAAGAAACTATCAGCCACAAACGATGTCGATTTTTACGCTTTTGTTCAATTGTTCACTTAATATTAGTTAATTTATGTTTTTTTTGCAAAACCCATATGTCGTTCCATGCAACCATTTTATTCTTAGCAGAAGTAGATGGTTAATAATAAAAGCGAAACCGTATAGACTAGTTTCGCTTTTTATTAATTATATGTTGTTATTTAATCCAGGCTCCATCACTGCCGATTACATATCCATCAATGGTTGTGTCTTTGGCCATTGAACCGTCGGAATTTAGGAAATACCACTGGCTGCCGGAATAAAGCCAGCCTGTAGTCATTGCACCGCTAGCACCTAGGTGATACCATTGATTCTTCAAAGATAACCAGCCGGTTTTCATAGAGCCATTTGAATTTAAGTAATACCATGTACCACCATTTTTTAGCCAGTCCGTTTGCATTACACCATTAGAATTCATGAAATACCATGTATTTCCATCTTTTTGCCAGCCAGTTTTCATTGCGCCAGCTTTATAGTAATACCATTTTCCACCAGATAAAACCCAGCCGTTTTTGCCATTCTCTATTCGTTTTGAACCGATATAAGTATTTGTATAATATGACTCTGATAAAGAACTAATTTTTACTCCGTTACTAGAAGCATGGACAAACTTCTCGCCGCCTAAGGAAATACCGACGTGTGAAGCCCCAGCTTTATATGTACTGAAGAAAACTAGGTCGCCTTTCGTTAAATTACCTTTTGAAACGGCTTGGCCTTTCGTGTATTGTTCTGCGGCCGTCCGAGGCAAGGTAACTCCAGCTTGCTTATATGTATAGCTTGTAAACCCAGAGCAATCAAACCCGCTCGGAGACGATCCTCCCCACACATATGGTACGCCTATATATTCAAGAGCTATGTCTGTAACCTTATCTCCAACAGATGCCGCTTCTGCTTTTTGTCCGCCGATTATTCCCCCGAAGAGTAAAGAACATGATAGTAAACCACTAATGACTAACTTCTTCATGATGACCTCCTTGTTTCTTTTTCTCTCTCTTTTTGTTAATACTAGTATCTCATAAAAGTTACTAGAGTTAATTTACAGTTAGTTATTAATAATATTACAGGAGTGTTTCAAAAACTGACCTTATTCGACTTTTTGTCGTATTTTTCAGAAAAATAGTAAAAAAACAGGCAAAATGGCCTTTCGATTTTATGACTATGAAACTATTGAATTTTGGGACTGCTGCATTTTATGTGTCGAATGATGTCAAATATTATGTAAGTTGACCTGTTACTTTATGACTATTTTCTGGGGAAAAGGGGCGGAGCGCCGCATAAACGAATCGGTATAACCAGTCGGAAGTGAAAATATAAAATTCGTATTTTGAATAGGTGATGCGGAGCTCTGCTCACACCGCCTTTATAATGCGGGTGTATTACTCATATAAAATATATTTCAATTCATGGGTTGGGTGTTGAAACACATGTTAGTTTTTTATGAAAATAAAACGGAACCAGCCTCCGATGAGGTGGTTCCGTATTGTCCTTTATAGGGCGCCTTTTTATCCTAGAGCATTGCTCCGTCTTTTCCTAAACGATATTTGCCAATCGTAGTGTTGGCTGCCATATGACCATCGCTGTATAGGTAATACCACTTCTTGCCGACTAATACCCAGCCGGTTTGCATCGCTCCGCTGTTGTTCATGTAGTACCACTTGCCTCCGGTCGAAACCCAGCCCGTTTGCATCGCGCCGCTAGAGTCGAGGAAGTACCACTTGCCGCCTGTAGACAACCAGCCGGTCTTCATATCTCCTGCTGGATTTAAGAAATACCACTTGCCGCCCGTGGAAAACCAGCCGGTTTGCATCGCCCCGGATTGGTTGAGGTAATACCATTTGCCGCCTGTTTGCAGCCAGCCGATTTGCATGACACCTGATTGGTTAAGGTAATACCATTTACCGCCTGTTTGCAGCCAGCCGGTTTTAAGCGACCAGTCGCCATTGAAATAATACCATTTGCCGTCTAAGCTTTTCCAACCATAATTGGCGGCGAAACTGCTAAATTCATTAGCAATTTGCGCAATTTTGCTGGCCCACGCTTCGTCGGTTGAGTATTGATGATAGTTGGAATTAAACCGCATGTTATCGAGTGTCGGCTGCTCGTAAGGGTCGAGAGAATTCTTCATAAACGTATTCCTATTAACATACGTTTGATTGATAAAAATCGCTCCAGCCACAATTCCGCTGCTTTTTGTAGAATAATCATAGGCATCTGTAAGTGGGCGAAGATCATTTGCATTGATACCATAATAATTGTATTTATTTGCAACAATTCCTGAGATACCCCAGCGTGTCTCTAAGCCTGAATGTGCGACAAGGTAAATCGCATTTAAGCCAGTTTGGTTTTGGGCTTCAATATAGGAAGATCCCATACCTGTCATTAACGTATTGGCCCATTTGGTTTTATAGTTAATGAACTGGTTAATAGCATTAACGGTTACATTCGCTTTCGTGTTTAATGGGGTAAAAATGGAAAGATTATTAGTGGTTGTTCCTTCTTTTCCAAATTCATATGGGATGACATTGCTGCCACCTTGTATAGTCATATACGTTTCATTTTCAAGATACCAGTTGTAAATCCAACCTTGTTTCTTTCCGTCAACTGTTTGGATTTTGTAATATTTCGTGTCAGGTGATACATCTAGAACAAATACCTTTGAGTTATTCTCTATAACACCGGTAATCGGCTTCGAGCCATCTGGAAGGTCTCGTAGATTTCTCTCCTTTTTCACCAGCCAGGTTTGATTTTTAATATTGCTGTTCAAGTAGGCTCTGTGAACCCAGCCTTCTCGTCCATCTTTCATCCGTATTTTTGCGGCATAATCCTTTTCGCTGAGGATGGTCACCTTGTCGTTATAAGCTAATTCCGCATAGCGCTTATAAGTTGGTTTTAAATGAATTTGATAGTCTGAGAGCTCTTCGAAACTCCGATAGACTGGCAGTTTGATTGAAGTGACGATCATATTCGGCTGCTCAGCGGCCTCTGCTTTGTTCCATGATACGCCGTAAAAAATCCCGAATAATAAAGCAAACATTAGCAAACTACGAATTATTCTATTTTTCAATTTGTTTCTCCTCTCACTTTATATTTCGTTTTCTATTATTTAGAGTATCATAGATTCCAGCCATTTCCACGTATTTTTATTTGGAAAATGGCTTAAAGCCTTTTGTCCGCTATCATTGGCATAAATGTCAATAATTGTACAAATAGTCACCACCGTCTCCATACGACATTTTTGTAAAATGAAGGTAGTATGTGGGGGAATTCTACGCAGTTTAGCTTACCAATGAAGTTTTTTTACAGAGAGGATGTGCATCATGGCTTATAAGCCACGAACTGAGCGGGAAGATATAACGATATTAAGAATATTAAACACGAGTATGAATTTGTCTGAAGAAGACAAGTGGAACTATTTTAGGCTTAAAAAGGGCTTCGCAGGCGAATTGATGTTTGATTCTTTAACGGAAAAGATTCAGAGCGAATGTTTGATTCTAAATGATTTACTCCTTGAGTTAAACAATTCGAAATTCCAAATTGACACTTGTATTATTCAAGACACTATATACCTTTTTGATGTTAAAAATCATGAGGGTGATTATTGTTATGAAAAAGGCGATTTCATTTTAATGAAGAATGGAAAGTTAATGCAGAATCCACTAGACCAATTAAACCGCTGTGAAACCTTATTTCGCCAATTGCTTCAGAAATATGGTTATAAACTCCCCGTAGAAGCTTGGGTTGTGTTTATTAACCCCGATTTTACCCTTTATCAAGCACCTAAAGATAAACCTATCATTTATCCAACACAGTTAAATACCCTAATGAAAAAATTAAATAAGTGGACGGGAAAAATTAATGGTAAACATAAGAAGCTTGCAGATCTTTTAATTTCTTTGCATCAAGTAGAATCTCCCTATCCAAGAGTTCCCCATTATAATTATGAAGGGCTGCGAAAAGGCCTGACCTCTGCTTGTTGCCAATCATTTTCGGTTTCTGTTAATGGACGGATTGCTGTTTGTGATGATTGTGGCAGCAAAGAGGGGATTGATGCTGCTGTGCTGCGAAGAGTGAAGGAATTGAAACTACTTTTTCCGGAGCGGAAGATAACTACTAATGGGGTTTGGGAGTGGTGCGGTGGAATTTGTTCAAAAAAAGTAATTAAGAGAGTTCTCATTCAAAATATGAAATCAATGGGTTATGGCCAATGGACCTATTATGAGTGATAGACTGATTGATTGATTTTTGCAACTTTTAATATTTATATCTGATTAATATATTCTAATTTGAAAGCCATTAATGCTATTGGATACAATTCTTTTGTATATTTGGGGGAGAACGGGTTCAATACGTTCAATTGGATACCTTTCTTGCAATTTTTCCGGGTAAACGGGTTCCAATACTGCCGATTGGATACCCTATCCACGGTTTTTTGTGCGGTTCGGGCTCCAATAAGCTCGATTGGATACCTTTCTTGCTACTTTTCCGGTTGAACGGGCTCCAATACTGCCGATTGGATACCCTTTCCACGACTTTTTTGTCGATTCGGGCTCCAATAAGCTCGATTGGATACCTTTCTTGTTACTTTTCCGGTTGAACGGGCTCCAATACTGCCGATTGGATACCCTATCCACGGTTTTTTGGACGGTTCGGGCTCCAATAAGCTCGATTGGATACCTTTCTTGCTACTTTTCCGGTTGAACGGGCTCCAATACAATTTAAAAACTGCATTCCAATTGCTTTGAAAAACCAAAACGGGCACTCAGTGCCCGTTTCATTTATTCCCCTGCCGCTAGCAGCTTATTCACTTTTTCAAGATCTTCTAATGAATCGATTTCGTAGCTGTCATTTGGGTGAATCTCCTGTAGATGAACATTCAAGCCGCTTAGGTTATTCTTAACGATTTCATCCCACCAGAAATCCTTAAAGTTACCGCCTTCGACGGCTTCCTCCAGTTTTCCAACAATATACCTGCCATCCTCCTCGGACCAGTAGGAAACGCCGCAAAGAATGTACTCATGATTACCATCGCCGACTTCAATATCCGTTACCTTATATTGGTCGTTATAGCGGATCATCCACTCTGCTTTAAAATCCGGCTTGCGTGCGCTAAAATACATCGAGGTTTTCGGACTTTTCAACAAGAAATTGTGATGCAAGTAGACATCGGCATCAATCACATACGTATCGTGGAGGTACTCCCTAACTAAATACATCGTGTACATATTGTTGTAAATTTCGTATTTATCATTGTGAACGAGCGTAACGCCGTACTTCTCTTTTAAATACTCGAATTTTTCCGCTAAATAGCCGGTGACGACAATGATTTCGTCGACGCCTATTTCTTGTAAATATTCAACCTGCTTCTCGAGCATCGGTTTGCCGTTTACGACGGTTAGTGATTTAGGTGTTGTTAACGTTAATGGCCGTAATCTTGTGCCCATTCCTGCTGCAAGTAGAATTGCTCTCATTTATGCTGCTCTCCTGCCTTTACGTATAGTCATCCACTTTAGTTCTTCCGGATTGGCGACGGTAATAATCGAGCCAACTAAAACCATTATACTAAAAAAGACAATCTTTGCGGTAACTGGTTCCTTCAAAATGATAAAACTTAAAAATATCCCCCAAGCAGAATAAGAAATATTCAAGGCCATTGCCCGGGTTGGTCCTATTACATAAATTGCATTGTAATAGAACACATACGAAGCCGTTCCGGAAAGGGCAATCACGGCAATGAAGAGCATCTCGCTGCTCTTTAGCACGGTTCCGACAAGCGGATAGGCATTGAAAAATGGTAAAATCAATACGCCGTAGGTTACGGCGGAAACTAATTGACGAATCTGCAAGGCTTGCTCCGGCGTAATTTCATCGTCCTTCATTCCGTATGCAAGAATAACACATTCCATTCCCCAGCCAAAAATGCTTAAAAGAATGAATGAAAATCCAAGAATGTAATTTTGAGAGGGTTCTCCCCCGGCAAATCCTAACAAAAAGATAAATAGGATACTGATAAACAAGCCGATCCAGTTTTTTACCGTTAATCGATCCTTTAGTAATATGAAGGCGAAAAAAGCGCCAACCGCAGGATAAACGGCGGAAATAGAACCGGCTAACGATGAACCCAAATATTTAACGGCAAGCACGTAACCCGTCATCCCAATCGGTCCACCTAGAAGTGCGCCGAGCATAACAAACCGACCGCTTCTTGTACGCAGCTTTTTAAACGGAGCCCTAAATTCTCTTCTAATCGTCATATATAGCATCATCCACAAGCTCGATAACATATCGTGGAAAAATGTACTAACTAATGGCGCTAGAAAAACCACCATTTCCGTTGAGTTAAACATTGATTTAGATAAAACGATTCCGATTAAAAGCGTGTCAAGCGCCCAAGTAATCCCCGAAGCCAGCCCAAAGAATACACCTTTACTTTTTATATTCATACGTCATCTCCCGAATCAAGTCGTGTTCTAAATTCTTCCTGCATCTTGCTAAAAGGTCGGGCCCGTAGGTGCCAAAGTCGTCACCTTTTGCTTCTTTGATAACGGTCCAGATCGTCCAAAGGAAATCTTGGAAAATTTTATTCATAATCATACGCTGTTGAATTTCAAGTGATACTTCATCTTCCTGGAAATAAAGTGTTAAAAACAGTTCCTCTTCTTCTGGTGAAAAGTCACTTTCCATCGCATGCCAGGCAAGGTCCCACATCGGATCATTCATACCGCTGTACTCCCAGTCAATCAGATAAAGTTTATCCGCACCGCTTTTGACGATGTTTTGCGGAAGCGCATCGTTATGACAAGGCGCAAGAGCAATATCCATTCCTTGGTAAATTTCTTTCAAGACCATTACGTGAGCCTTCGTTTCTTCATAATGCTCATATGGGTGGGCATTTGCTTCCTGCATCAACCGCTCGTACTCTTCGATTTTTTCAAAAACATCAAAGCGGCCGGCCATTTCTAGTCCTGAAAAGTGCAGAATTCTAAAGTTTGCTGTTGTCAGCTCCATGATATCCTGGCGTTTCGCCATTTTAGGGGTCAGTGTTTCCGCCTCCGGAATCAATTCGGCAATTTTTACGCCCGATTCTTCATTAAAATAAACCAGCTCCGTATCAATACCCAGGTTACTCGCAAGCGCCGCATTGAACTTTTCCTCTTTTCGGTTAATCATCGATTCAGTCCCGTTCCCCGGAATCCGAAGCACGTACTCTTTGCCTTGAATCACTACTTTAAAGTTTTTATTCGTCATCCCGCCAAATGGCTGAATGTCCTCAATATCCTCATAGGCCAGATTAAGAGCCTCCATCAGGTGGCTTTTGATCCAAATTTCCCTGAATACGGCCTCTTTTCGCTTCAGCATCGGATAGATTTTTTCGGTGACGATGTTATAGTGCTGCAAGCTGTCAATTTCACCCCAGATAAGATTGTGAATTTCCAAATAGCCAATATTGTAGTGCCTGGAAATATCTAATAGCATATACTCATAATGCAGCAATGGATTCCGATTATTTAGCTGATATTCACTGACCATCTTTGTATACACTTCATAGGAAAGCTTACTGATTCCAATCATTTCACCATCGACATGATTGAATTGGTGAATATCCTTTGAAATTTTATGAAGATAACCGTTTTTAATTTCAACAAATGCCTCGTCTCCGGAGCCGCTTTCGTTGGTGATGAGGACACAGTCGCGCTGCGGATGGGCAAGGATTTCCTTAATTGCCCGCTCTTCAATGAGAATATCATCTTCTATTAATAGAAAATCATTGGCAATATAGGGCTGGGCCGCCGCCAAAGAAGCCATCGAGCCGGTCCATTTATATTTTTTATTTTCAACAAATGTCAGATGATTAAATTCAGGATATTCCGCGAATGTTTCCGGTTTGTAGCCGGTAACAATAACAATGTCATTGATGCCATTTTCCTGCAAAATATCAATATTTCTTTTTAGCAAAGTGATTTCATCAATCGCCATTAGTCCTGCTGGTTTGTTGAAATCTTTTCTCATTCCCGCTGCTAAAATCACAGCCTGTTTAATTTCCGTTAAAGGGTCCTGATGAATATTCACCTTTTTGTGATGGTAGGCCTCGATGCCGCTTTGCAGAAAATTAATTCCTTTTTGTGTTAGAAAATAGCTGATATTGCGGCCTTTTTTTTCGCTAAAAATATAGTCGCCAAACGTTAAATCATGGATAAGGTAATTCACCTTGCCGATCGAAATACCGCATATTTCCGCCAGTTTCTTTTGATTCAAGTTAGCATTTTTATTAATTGCCTCTAATATTTGAAATAAGTGTTGTTCCATTGGGGAACCCCCTCCGATAAGTTCAATAATTGAATGTATTTCCATTTTAGCGCAACAAGATCAAACTGTAAATAAAAAAGTTTCCAATAGGAATAGTATTTGCCTCTTTAATTGAAAATAAAAAGGGGCCGCGCATTTGACTGCACAGCCCTTTTTGAATATTACTTATATACAGGAATATCAAAGTACAATGTATACGAACTTAATGAATCGTAGACTTTTTTAATATTATTTACCTGCTTTACCGACCAGCCAATATCTGTTGCATATTGATGCCATGGGACATTTGGATTCCATCTCATTTTATAAAGGGTATTCTGCGGATCTTTTGCAGCATTTATATAGCCATCGCCAATGAACGCTGCCCCCCCGATGATGGCATCTTCAGGTGTAAACCAGCCCTTCTTATAAGCGGTTTGCGCCCCGCATGTTTCGGGACAGGTGTCAATCGCACCAATACCGAACATATTATAAACTGTCACGGGTTTATCAAGCTTCTTCCCATCGACCGTGTCAACAACGATACCATTAGCGAGATTCGATTTCCCGTTGCCAGTCTCAAGCAAGGCATGAGCGACGAGGTAAACCTCGTTCACATTATTTTGCTTGCCTGCTTTCAGGAATGCCTCTCCTTTTCCTGCTAAGATGCCTTTTCCAAGAAGGACTTTGGCATTTAAATCCTGAGCCGTCGTTCCAGCACTTTTATTTAATAGAAGGAATTGGAAGTACTCTGGATCTGTTGGGCTAAAGGTAGTTGGATTCAAATAATAAGCAACATCCGTCGATTTTGCATTCCGCCAAGTAACATACGCAATTTCATACCAAGTTCCCACTTGTGAAACAATCGTTACCTGCGCCCCTTGCTTCAGCGTTCCGTAAACAAAGGCATTATTATTTGTATCTTCGCGAACATTTAGTGAGGTCCCTGTCACAACACCCTTCTTAGGATCCTTTGCATCTTGTAAAACAAAATCCGAACTAACATATGCTTTGTTATTTCTATATTTATCTGTTTGCGGACTTTGCTTCATTTCGATATCAAGCATTTGCTCAAAGGTTAGATTGTAATTGGTTGTTTGGATAACCGGTCCAGTATTTAAGATGCCATTCTCGAAAAAGTTATAGAGCTTACCGTCGATAACCTGCTCGCCGGTCACCATTTTTCCATTTGGATCAAAATAGTACTTCTTGTTATCCAAGTCCAGCCAGCCAATGGTCATTGCTCCGCTTTTATTCAAATAATACGTTTCCGCTTTATCGGTTAACCAGCCGGTCTGCATAATGCCATCATTGTTCAAAAAATACTTTTTCCCATTATCTAAAATCCAGCCAGTTGTCATCACTCCGCTGCTGTTCATAAAGTACCAATTGTTATTATCTAAGAGCCAGCCCGTTACCATCGTACCGTCAGAGCCTAGGTAAAACTTTTTCGCACCATCAGTCAACCAGCCTTTATAGGCAGCTCCTTCGCTCCCAAAATAATACCACTTCGATTCAATCTGCTTCCAGCCACTAGCTGTTTGCAGTGCCCCATCGGTTCCGAAATAATAGATTTGATTATCAATGGTTTGCAAACCCGTTTGCATTTTTCCATCGGGACCAAAATAATACTTATTACTGCCTTCGGTCAGCCAGCCCGTTTGAATAAAGCCCTCTTCGGAAAAATAATACTTATTGCTTCCGTCGACTAACCAGCCTTTGTGTTTGTTGCCATCTTTATCGAAATAGATGATAATGGAGCCGTCGCGGAACCAGCCTGTGATTGGGTTGGTGTTCAATGCCCCAGAGGCAGAAAATACGTAGGGCTCGCCGTCAATATATTTTTGGCCAGTGATCATTTCACCGCTTGGCTTTAGGTAATATTTTAATTTGTTGTCTTCAATCCAGCCGGTCTTCATCGCACCGCTTGAGTCAAGGAAATACCAGTTATTCGCATTGGCTAACCAGCCCGTTTTCATTGCACCGCTGGTGTTAAGAAAATACCATTTTCCGCCATTTAATAACCAACCTGTCTTCATCGCGCCGCTTGGCTGAAGGAAGTACCACGTATTGGCGTTAAGCAGCCATCCTGTTTTCATTGCACCGCTTGAATCGAGAAAATACCAGGTATTACCGTCTTTCAGCCAGCCCGTTTTCATCGCACCACTTTTTTTATCAAGAAAGTACCAGCGATTTTTGTCTAACAGCCAGCCTGTCTTCATGACACCATTGCTGCCTAGAAAATACCAGCTTTTATTATCAAGGACCCAGCCTGTTACGTTCTTGCCTGCAGTGGTCTGATAGTACCAATTATTGTTCTGATACTTCCATGTATAACTACCAGCAGCGGTAACCCCGGAAGCTGTTGAAGAAAACAGCATGGTTGCCAAAGCGAAAGCTGCGATACGTTTTTTCTTCACTATTTTTCCTCCCAGAATAAT
The DNA here is from genome assembly GCF_044754175.1 of Neobacillus sp. NPDC093127. Lineage (NCBI taxonomy): Bacteria > Bacillati > Bacillota > Bacilli > Caryophanales > Bacillaceae > Neobacillus > Neobacillus sp. NPDC093127. The sequence goes on along the minus strand of NZ_JBIVOP010000002.1, from coordinate 54,609 downwards.
TCTCTCTCTCTTAAACTATTTTTTACTACTCTTCTATTCTCTCATTTTGTGACAATTTTTCAACTAAAATTTGAAAAACATGTCGATTTTAGTAATTTTGTATCCCTCCTCAACATAAAAAGCGGGCAGATTGCTCTGCCCGCCTACATGGGTGTCAGGCACCTTTTCCCTTTTAATGGAAGAAGGTGCCAGGCACCAGTATTATTTAATCCAAACGCCGTTATTGTCTACTTTGTAGCCGTTGATGGTTGTGTTGACAGCTAGTTGACCGGAGTTGTTGAGATAGTACCATTTTCCGCCAACCAGTTTCCAGCCTGTTGTCATGTCACCATTTGCGTTAAGGTAGTACCATTTGCCTTTTAGGGCAACCCAGCCGGTTTTCATTATGCCGCCAGAGCCAAGATAATACCATTTGCCGCGGTCAAGGACCCATTGGTTTTCAGCCATCGCGCCGCTCTTGGTTAAGAAGTACCATTTGTTATTGTCTTTTAACCAGCCTGTCTGCATTTTTCCGTCTTGGCCAAGGTAATACCATTTATTGCCTTCCTTAAACCATTTGGTTGCTTTGACACTGTTTTTATAGTAGTACCATGAACCGTCCTCTTGCTTCCAGCCTGTGACATTTGCCCGATTGATCGCGATTTCCTTGACTGTTTCGTTGCCTGACAGGTCAAGAAGCTTTAAGGTAATTTTGTTGACGCCTTTTTTAAGCGCTACTTTTACTTCAACATTATCATTGGCAGGTTTCAGAACATCTACAGGACCGACGATTGCTTTTTCATATTCATGATTATCGTCAACGAATAATGAAAGATAGTTGAAGTTATCCTTTAGGTTAAGCTTCAGGGTAGCTTTATCGGTTTTTTCTGGAACAACCGTTGGTGCACTCACATTGATTTGTGGTGCAGTCGTATCAATAAACACCTTACGGGAAATCGATGATGTGTTGTTCGATTTATCTACGGCCTTGACGATGACGTCGTAGTAACCATCCTTCGCAAATGTTGTTGTCGTTGAAAACTCATACCCTCCTGGTCCCGAATGGGTGAATTTGGTCTCTTTACCGTTAACCGTCAATGATTTTAGTCCTACTTCATTAATTACCACGCCTGAAACAGGAACTTCTTTCGAATTATAGGCACCATATGGCGTGGTTGAAAAATTGATAATGATTGGGTCCCCTTCTACATCGCCAAAAGTAACGGTATCGCCGCCAAAGTTATAAGCATAGTCAACGGCAAGAACATCAATCGAAGATCCCTCCGGAACATCGGTTAACTTATAGCTTTTCTCATCTCCAGACAATTCATCTATGAATTCGCCATTTACAAAAATACCATAGGCTTGGACGCCAGAACCTTTCTCAACCGTTTTCCATTTAACACGAGAGGTGTTCGGGTCGAAGCTTGCGGTTACTTCCGGAGCAGTTGTATCAACGTAAACTGGAATGTCTTTTGTTTGATAACCGGCACCTTTGTAATCAATCACTGATTTCACTTGGTAGTAATACAAACCGTCTTTAACCGCTTGGCCTTTTACAGTCCCATCCCAAATGCGATCGTAATTATAGGAGAATGGCATACCGTACCCATCATCAAAATAGGTCTTAAATACGTTCTTCTCCAATTTAACCCGACGAAGTAATTGTTTGTTACCGTCTAGAATGTTAACTTGAACCTCGGCTGCATTTCGTAAAAATGCTGGGAGAACATTGATATCATCCTGCATCCAGTCGCCGTTTGGTGAGATGGCATAAAAACCTTTGTCAGGAACAGGCGCAGTGAACCAGTCATCTGACAACATATCATGGACAGGAAATTCTTCTTTATTCCCATCTTCATCTTCCCAATCAAACATGCCTTGAAGATCATAGAAGCGCGATTCTCCAAAATCTTTAAAGCCGTCAAGAATCGATGGGCGGTCCCATTTACCGTAGAAGCCTACATATGGAATGGTCAGGTCAGGGCTTAGTTCTTTCTTGCCGGCCACATTCTTATCAGCATCTATTAATCTAACAAAGCCTTCAACAAACATATCTTCCTTAAGGGCAACAGTCTTTTTGTTCCCTTTCGTGTCAATAGCAGGAACCTTTGCCTTACTAATATCCACCTTGATGGTGATATCTTTCGTTGCTCCGGCTGGAATGGTAACTGTTGCCGGACCGTCAATGAGTGCCCCTTCAAGATTACCGGCGATTAGGGCATTAGTTGCTTCCCCATCTTTATTTTGCTTTTGAGTATCGGCCAATACATCAGTTTTTACTGTATATGTTACATCCTTCTTTGATACGTTTTTAGCGGTAAGTGTCATGGTGAATTGTTTCGACGTAAAGTCTTTTAATTCTACCTTTGCTTGACCGTTGCTTTTATTGACAACATATACAGGTGTGTTCACCGCATTGTAGGTCTGCATCATTCCTGCACCTTGGAGTCTTGGTGAGAACGGCTGCCCATTTGCATCGTCAATAATTTTTGCTGTGTTCATTAATAATGTTTTAGCTAAATGAGTACGGTCACTGACTGAAAGACCTGTGAAGCGCTTGTCCTTTTGCAGGTATTGCTGGACAAGGGCTGCGCCGCCGGCTACATGTGGAGCCGCCATTGATGTACCGCTCATTTCACCATATTGGTTATCATTTAAGGTTGAAATGATTTTCCCGCCAGGTGCTGTAATTTCCGGTTTTAATTCAAGGCCCGGTGTTGTTCCCCAAGAGGAAAACTCGGTGATTCTTCCTGAGTCTGGGTTTTGCTGTTTATCCAGCTGCTTGATTTTCAAAGAAGTATGTCCGGCTGCAATTGCTGCTTCCAGCGACTGACCTTCTTTTTTCGAAATTAACATAAACGGAATATCAAAGTCGCCTTGGTTTTTATAGAATGTTGAGCTTCCGGTATCATAGACGATAATGCCGACAGCACCTGCTTCAGCGGCAATCCATGCTTTTTCCGCAAATGAGATTTCGCCGCGTTGAACAAGAACCACCTTGCCAACGACATCGACATCTTCATAATCTTCCCAATCACCAAATCCTCCGTTTAGACTGACTACTTGTAAATCTTCACTTACAGCTGCCACATTCGTCCAATCGTCCGTCCCATAACCAACACCAGTGAATCCGTCAACCGTGATCGCATGCTGGTATAGGGTTGAAATATTATTCGCCGCTGCAACAGAAATTCCATCCGGATTTAATCCCGGTGCTTCAACGACTCCGATATCCGGGTTTTTGTAGTACGGATTACCCCAGCCGTATGAAATCGTTCCTGAGTTTCCGGCAGACATTGAGCACACAATCCCATTATTGGTTGCTCTGGTAATCGCTACATCTTCTGCACTATCTTTCGAATAAAAAGAAGCCACTTCACCAAGGCTCATATTCAATACATCGGCACCAAGCTTGATCGAATCATCAATGGCGGCAAGGTACACATCTGACCAGGTCGAAGGGAAAAGAATATCATTACTAAATACCTTCATCGCCAGAACCTGTGCTTCCGGAGCCATCCCTTTAACACCGCCATGTTCTTCGTCACCATTTGCGGCAACGATCCCGGCGACATGCATCCCGTGCATGCCAGTGTCATATCCTTTATCAATGATCGTGTCATTTTGGTCGAAGTAGTTATAGCCGTATGGTACTTTCTTGGTATAAAACTTCCCCTTTAATTTATCCTTCTTCACAATTTGATTAACATCATTCTTGTTTAATCCTGCTGTTGAAGCATCTGTTAAAACAAAGTCTTTATGACTTGGGTCCACCCCTGTGTCGATGACGGCGACTACCATTCCCTCGCCTTTTAATCCTGCATCTGCCCAAGTTTCAGGTGCTTGAACAAATGATTTACTTGTTTTCAGGTCAGGTTTTACCGGACGCTTGTATTCATTTGCTAAATAAACGTGTTTTACACCTTCGACGGCTTCAAGCTTCTCCATATCGCCAAATGCGATTTCACCGCTGAACCCGTTAAAGGCAGTTGAGAAGTGGTTTTTATATTTAAGCTTAACACCTTTGGCCTTAATTTTATCCTTCACCGTTGCTTGCTGTTTTTCAAGATTAACAGTCATGGAGTCTTTGATGCTTTCTGATAAATCCTTGTAAAGTTTTCCTTGCTTTGTTGCTAACTCAACGGGTGTTTCCCCTTCTACTTCAACAATGACCCGAACCTGTTCTGTCGCTTTGAACTTGTCTTTAAGTTTCTCGCTGAGCTTGTGGCGATTGTTTACTTTTAGATGCTGTTTAAACTGATTGACCATTGAAGCGTAATCTTTTTTTGCCGTTGGTGTTGGCGATGCTGCAGCAGCTGGTGCCACGTAAGCGACATTTGATAATACCAGCGCTGATGCCAACACATATGAAGTCATCTTCTTTTTCTTTTTCCATGACTTTAGGCTCATGCTTTTGCTTCCCCCTCTAAAATAACTAGCATACTTAAATTATTTCACTCAAGCAATTCGTTTCCAGAATTGTAGGAAAAATCTAAATGCTAATCCAATTTTAGTAGAGAGCAGGGAAACGGTCAATGTTTTTTTAGTAGAATAGTAGGAAATAGTAGCGAAATTTTGGCGGGATGGTGTCAGGCACCATTGAAGGGGCCAAAAAATAGTAAAAAGACGAACAGACCGAAATCTGTTCGCCTTAATAATAGAAGAAACTGATCTTATTTAATCCAAGCTCCGTCCTTGCCAAGCTTATAGCCATCAACAGTCGTGTTAGCAGCCATTACACCTGAACTATTGAGGTAATACCACTTGCCGTTGACTAGTTTCCAGCCAGTTGCCATGGCACCGTTACCATTGAGGTAATACCACTTGCTGCCATCTAATAACCAGCCAGTAGCCATCGCACCCGATTTATTTAGGTAATACCAAGTGTTGCCGTCTTTCACCCAGCCAGTGGCCATAGCACCTGATTTATTTAGGTAATACCAAGTGTTACCGTCCTTCACCCAGCCAGTGGCCATTGCACCCGATTTATTCAGGTAATACCAAGTGTTGCCGTCTTTCACCCAGCCAGTTTGCATTTTGCCGTCTTTAGCAAGGTAATACCATTTGCCGCCAGTCTGTACCCATCCGGTAGCTTTTACATCCTTCGTATAGAAGTACCATGAACCGTTTTCTAAGCTCCAGCCGTTTTTCACTTCTGGTTTTGGATCTGGCTTCGGATCCGGTTTTGGATCTGGTTTTGGATCCGGTTTTGGATCTGGTTTTGGATCCGGTTTTGGATCTGGTTTTGGATCTGGATCTGGTTTCGGATCTGGTTTTGGATCTGGATCCGGTTTTGGATCTGCATCCTTACGGTTAATGATAACTTCTTTAATTGTTTCATTTCCGGCAAAGTCAACTGCTCTTAGAGCGACTTTGTTTTCGCCTTCCGCTAATGGAACTGTTACTTTATAGTTCTTATTCAATGGAGCCAAGTAATCTACCGGGCTGATGAATGGTGTTTCAAACTCATGGTTTTCATCAACAAAGAAATTTATATAGTGATAGTTATCTTGTAAGTTGACATCAACTGTAACCTCTTTAACATTCTTATCCACTCTATCCGGTGCTGTCACATTGATAGTAGGTTTTGTTATATCCAAGAAGACTTTACGAGAAATCGAGAATGTCTTGTTGGAATGATCAGTTGCTTCAAAGATGACGTCAACTAACCCTTCATGATCAAACGTAGTTGTCGTCGAGAAGGCAAAGTTCCCTTTTGAATCCTTCGTTGTTGATACTACTTTTCCATTTACTTTGAACGATTTTAGACCAACATCCTCTGTTACATAACCTTTAACAGGAATTTCAAAGGTGTTGTAACCAGCATATGGTTCTGGGCCATAATCATCAAGGTAAATTTTCGGCAGACTTACATCGCCAATTGCAGCCGTGTCGGCTCCATAGTTATCAGCATAATCTCGGGCAACTACTTCGACAACTGCCTTTTTCGGTGGATTTACAAGCTGATATGAAGTTGTATTGCCATCGACTGTACCAGTAAGCACACCGTCTACGAAAATACTATACTGTTTAACGCCTGTTCCTTCTTCTACTGCATCCCAGGCGACAACAGATTTAGCTGGGTCGTAAGTGGCTGTAACTTTAGGCGCTGTGGTGTCAACATAGACTGGAATCTTCTTCGATTGCCATTCTGCACCCTTATAGCTGATAAGGGATTTGATTTCGTAATAATACAAACCATCCTTAACAACTTGACCTTTTACTTTTCCGTCCCATACACGATCTGCTTTTTGAGATGCCGGATCACCATTGCCGCCATCGTAAGCACTCTTGATCACTTGTGCTTCTGCTTTCATTCGGCGCAGGAAGTTGCCATCCTTGTCCAAGACATTAAATTGAACTTCTTCGACGTTGCGAAGGAAGGATGGAAAGACGTTGATATTATCAAGCGCACCATCTCCGTTCGGTGAAAACGGATAAAAATTCTTACCCGGAACAGGAGCAAGGTAATTTTTATCATTATTCGTCAGCATGTTTTGGACATCTTTAGGGAACTTCCTTGTAATGGTTGCTAAATCATAATAGGCTGTTTCACCAAGGCTTCTGAACCCATCGACAACTTGTGGACGATCCCACTTGCCATAGAAGCCGAGATATGGAACAGTCAGATTCGGTGCCTTTGAATTAGTGTCTTGTAAATTAACGGATCCTTCTACAAAAATATCTTCATGTAGGTCAAGAGCAATCTTCTTCCCGTCTTTATCAAACCCAGGAATTTTAGCATCCGAGAAGTCTACTTTCACGGTAAAGTCGACTGATTTTCCTGCTGGGACAGTGATGGTATCCGGTGCTTCTACTTTCGCACCTTCCATATCACCGGTAGCAAGAGCGTTCAGATCCGGTGCGCCTTCCTTGGCTTGTTTTTTAACCGCATCAGTTAATACGGTTGTGTTTACTTTGTACTTAACATCTTTATCGGAAACGTTTTTCGCTGTATAGGTCATTTCGAATTTCTTCGATTGGAAATCTTTTAATTCTACCTTCGCTTCACCGGTTGCCTTATTGACAACATATACTGGTGTTGTTACAGCAGAAAGGGTTTGCATCATCCCTGCACCTTCACGGCGAGGCGAGTACGGATGACCATCAACGTCATTGATAACTTTCGCTGTGTTCATTAACAAGACTTTAGCAAGCTTTGTGCGCTCACCAACTGAAAGCTGGCCGAAACGCTTATCTGCCTGCAAATATTGCTGTACTAATGCAGAACCGCCGGCAACGTGTGGAGTTGCCATTGAAGTACCGCTCTTAGTAGAGTATTTATCAGCGTTTACTGTCGAGTAGATACTTCCACCTGGAGCAGTAATTTCAGGTTTCATTTCCAAGGATGGAGTTGTTCCCCATGAAGTAAAGGTTGTCATCTTTCCTACTGTAGAGGTTTCTACTACCGCAGACTTTACAGTCAATGTTCTATTGCCTGCTGCAATTGCTGCTTCCAGTGCTGCACCGTCAGCTTTCGGAATCATCATAAACGGAATTTCCATACCGCCCTGATTATTTTGGATGGCATTATCATCATTGTAAACAATGATACCTGCCGCTCCGGCTGCATAGGCATTCTTCGTTTTATCAGCAAAGGTTACCGTTCCTCGTTTTACAACGACCACTTTTCCTTTAACATCTACACCTTGGTAATCTTCCGGATAACCAAGCTTGCCGCCAAGACTTACTAGCTCAAGATTGCCGTCCTTATCTGCGACCAGCCTTGTCCAGTCGTCTTGACCAAGACCCTCACTCTTGAATGTAGAATTCCCTATTAATGAAAGAGCATGCTTGTACAAGATAACACCGTTGTTAGATGCGGCAACAGAGAGAGCCTCCGGATAAATGGAAGGCGCGCCGACAGTACCAATATCAGGGTTTTGTGCGAGTGGAGTTCCAGTTGTACCTGTCAATCCATATCCGATATGCCCTGAGTTCCCGGCAGCTACGGCACAAACAATCCCATTGTCGACTGCCCGTTGAATCGCCAAATCTTCAGCACTATTTTCAGTGTAGAAAGAGGCGACATCACCAAGGCTCATATTTAGCACATCAGCGCCAAGTTTGATGGAGTCATCAATGGCGACTAGATATACATCAGACCATGTAGCAGGATAGATTGGGTCATTACTAAATACCTTCATTGCAAGAACTTGTGATTCAGGCGCAACCCCTTTAATTCCGCCATTCGCTTCGTCACCGTTAGCTGTAACAGTTCCGGCTACGTGCATACCATGCATACTTGTGGTTAAGTCAATGACGGTATCATTTAGATCGTAATAATTATAGCCATATGGTACCTTATCAGTATAAAATTTCCCTTTTAAGCCATTATCTTTTACAATCTTGCTAACTTTATCGGTAGTCAAATCTTCCTTGCTCTTATCTGTTAATTTAAAGTCACGATGCGTATGGTCGATCCCTGTATCAATAATGGAGACAACCATTCCCTCGCCTTTAAAGCCAGTGTCAGCCCATGTACTGCGGGATTGGATAAAGTTATGACTTGTTTTCATTTCCGGTACTGCTTGTGGACGTAAGTACTCATTCGCTAAATAAACATTTTTTACACCTGCAATCGATTCAATCTTAGCCAGGTCTCCATAGGTCACCTCACCACTAAATCCATTAAAGGCGGTTGAAAACTGATTTTTATATTTAATGTTGATTCCCTTAGCTTTAATTTTGTCTTTGACAGACTTTTGTTGATTTTCTACCTTAGTAGTAAGCTGGGATTTTTTATCGGCTGATAATTCTTTGTATAATTGGCCTTGTTTTGTGGCGAACTCTAGAGGTGTTTGCCCATCTACTTCAACGATCACACGAACTTTATCTGTTGCTTTAAGATTTGCTTTTGTTTTAACTGCTTTTGAATCTGTTGCGGTAAAGGCAGCAGGATCCATTGCCTCAAACTGTTTAATTTGCTTGATTTTTGATTCTAAATCGCCTGGTTTGTACGTGGCTGCAGTCGCTGACGAAACGAAACCAAGATTGGATAATACAAGCGCTGAAGCCAGTGCATATGTAGCTAATTTACGCTTACTTTTTTGATTCTTTTTACCCATTAACGTATTGCCCCCTTAATAATAGATGACTAGCATAAAAATTGTTTTTTTGTCTACTTCCCTCCTATTTAATCGAAAAAAATGAATATTACAAATATAATAGTAGTCTTTTAGCTTAGTATTGGTCAATAGAATATTCAGAAAATAGGGAAATTCTTTTCGCATTTTTCGACATATTCCTATCCAACCATTGGCCTAAATGAATTAATCATTTTTTTGCTCTCTTTTAATCTAGTAAAAATAAGGCGAACAGAATGATTCTGTTCGCCTTATTCTAGTAGAAACCAAGCTTATTTAATCCAAGCTCCGTCCTTGCCAAGCTTATAGCCGTCAACAGTTGTGTTAGCTGCCATTACACCAGAACTATTGAGGAAATACCATTTGCCGTTCACATACTTCCAGCCAGTTGCCATGGCACCGTTACTATTGAGGTAATACCACTTGCCACCCTCTAGCAGCCAGCCCGTTGCCATTGCGCCTGATTTATTTAGGTAATACCAAGTTTTGCCATCCTTCACCCAGCCAGTTGCCATCGCACCTGATTTATTTAAGAAATACCACTTGCCGCCATCTAATAGCCAGCCAGTTGCCATTGCGCCTGATTTATTCAAGTAATACCAAGTATTACCGTCCTTCACCCAGCCAGTTTGCATTTTGCCGTCTTTAGCAAGGTAGTACCATTTACCGGCATCTTGTACCCAGCCAGTTGCCTTTTTACTGTCAACATAGTAGAACCAAGATCCATTTTCAAGTTTCCATACGGATGGTTCAGCATTGGCACGTTTGATAGCAAGTTCCTTGATTGTTTCGTTACCTGCAATGTCTTTTAGCTTCAAGGTAAACTTGTTGTCGCCAAGTTCTAATGGAAGGGTCACTTTCACATTTTGGCTGATTGCTTTCTGCATATCAACTTCGCTATCCGAAGATTTCTTTAATAGGTTATTATCATCGACGAAGAAATCAAGGTAACTGTGGTTATCCTTCAAGTTCACGTCTAAAGTGATTTCTTTAACGTTTGCATCGACTCTTTCCGGCGCGGTAACATTGATTTCACCTTTAGTGGTGTCAATATATACGTAACGAGAAATTGAGAACGGCTTGTTCGCATGATCGACTGTTTCAATAAAGATACCTTGCAGGCCGTCTTTTTCAAACGTCACTTCAGTTGAGAACGTTAAATTGCCTTTGGCGTCTTTTACAATTGGAACTTGTTTGCCAGCAACCTTAACGTATTTAATGCCGATATCATCTGTCACAATCCCTTTTACTGGTACAGTTCGGGAATTATAAGCACCATACGCCTCAGGTGAATTAGACACATAGTTGCCATTCGCATCTTTTTTACCATCAGTAATAAAGATTAATGGCATTTCCACATCACCAATTGCCGCTGTATCTGAAGCAGCATTTTGCGCATAGTCAATCGCAAGTACTTCAACGATTGCTTTTGCCGGTGCGTTCTTAATGACATAGGAAGTGGCCTTGCCATCTTCTAAGACATCGGCAAGTTTGCCGTTAACAAAAATTGCGTAAATTTCAACGCCGGAACCTTCTTCAAATGTCTTCCAAGTAACGGCACCTGTTTCTGGATTGTAGGTAGCATCCACTTTTGGAGCTGTGTTATCAACTAATACTGGAACTTTCTTCGATTGCCATTTAGCACCGGCATAATCGACAACAGATTTGATTTCATAATAGTACAAGCCGTCTTTTACTGTTTTGCCGCCGACTTTACCATCCCATGCTCTGTCTGTTTCATAGTTATAAACAGTGCCACGGCCGCCATCATAGTAGTTTTTCCTTACTTGCGTTTCTGTTTTAACACGGCGGAGTAATTTTTCATCTTTATCCAAGATGTTAAATTGAACTTCAGCGGCATTTCGTAAAAATGCCGGGAACGCATTGACGTCATCATTGTAGCCGTCACCATTTGGTGAAATCGTCCATACATTCTTTTCTGGAATTGGTGCTTGGAACCAATCATCGATCAACATATCGTTAACTGGTTGGTTTGCTCCAAACATACCAGTTGCATCGAAGAATTTGTCTTCACCTAAATCTTTAAAGCCATCAAGGATGGAAGGGTTGTCCCACTTCCCGTAGAAACCTACATACGGAACTGTTAAGTTAGGCGTTTTTTCGTCCTGCGCTTTAAGATTCACAGAACCTTCAACGAAAATGTCTTCTTTAAGATCACGGAATACTTTTTTACCGTCTAGATCATAGCCAGGAATTTTCGCTTTTGATAAATCAACTTTAACAGTGAAATCGACTGACTTGCCAGCAGGTACCGTTACTGTCTTCGGTGCATCAATCTTGGCATCTTTCATGTCACCAGCTTCTAAAGCATTATAATCCGGGGCATCTTTTTCATATTGATAGAAAGTATCTGTTAAGACTTTTGCATTTACATCATACGTAACAGCTTTGTCTGTAACGTTTTTAGCCGTGAAAGTCATTTCGAATTTTTTCGATTGGAAATCCTTCAATTCTACCTTTGGTTCACCATTGGACTTGTTGACCACATATACAGGTGTAGTCACAGCAGAATGGGTTTGCATCATTCCAGCACCTTGACGGCGTGGTGAGAATGGCTGTCCTTCTAAATCATCGATCACCTTAGCCGTATTCATTAATAATACTTTTGCCACGTGTGTTCGATCCGCTACAGATAAATCTTTAAAGCGCTTATCTGCTTGCAGGTATTCTTGAACGAGTGCAGACCCGCCGGCAACGTGTGGCGCTGCCATTGAAGTACCACTCATAAGTGCATACTTATCATTGTTTACAGTAGAATAAATATTGCCGCCTGGTGCGGTAATTTCCGGCTTCATTTCAAGGGATGGTGTTGTTCCCCATGAAGTAAAGTCTGTCATCCGGCCCATTTCAGGACTTTCAGATTTCTTGATTTGAGAAACTTTAAGGGTTTTTTGGCCAGCCGCAATCGCAGTATTGAGCGTTTCCCCTTCAGCTTTTGAGATAAACATGAATGGCGCATCCCAGCCGCCTTGATTGTCGTAAGGAACTCCGTTGGTTGCATTCCAGACGATAATACCTGCTGCGCCGGCAGCAGCCGCGTTTGTCGTTTTATCAACAAATGTTAAGCTTCCGCGTGGAACAACGACAACTTTTCCTTTCACATCAAGACCTTTATAATCCTCTGGGGTACCAAGTTTAGCTCCAAGGCTGACAAGTTCAAGTTTGCCGCCATTATCGGCCACAAGCTTATTCCAATCATCGATACCTTTACCTACAGCCGAGAAGTTTGTATTCCCCTCTAACGTAATCGCATGCTGGAACAAGTAGGCTTCATTTCCAGCTGCCGCAACAGAGATGGTATCTGGATTTAATCCAGGCGCTCCAACTACGCCGATATCAGGGTTTTTCGCAAATGGATCATCCCAGCCGTATCCAAGATGCTGTGAGTTCCCTGCAGAAACCGCACAAACAATCCCGTTTGCTGTTGCTCGTCGAATGGCAAGATCCTCAGCACTGTTTTCTTCATAGAAGGATGCAGTTGAACCAAGGCTCATATTTAATACATCGGCACCAAGCTTGATGGAATCATCAATCGCCGCCAGATAAATATCAGATGTTGTTGAAGGGAAAAGCGGGTCATTACTAAATACCTTCATCCCAAGAACCTGTGCTTCTGGTGCAACCCCTTTAATACCGCCCTTCGATTCGTCACCGTTGGCCGCAACCGTGCCGGCAACGTGCATTCCGTGCATACTTGCTCCAGGTCCAAGGTCAAGGATTGTATTGTTTTGGTCATAATAGTTATAGCCGTAAGGAACTTTGTCTGTATAGAACTTTCCTTTTAAGCCATTATCTTTAACAGCCTTTGCTACTCCATCTTTTGTTAAATCATCTTTAGAAGTGTCTGTTATTTTAAAGTCACGGTGGGACGGATCCACGCCCGTATCAATAACAGCAACAACCATTCCTTCACCCTTAAATCCGGAATCGGACCATGTATCACGTGATTGAATGAAATTATGGCTTGTTTTCATGTTTGGTTCAAGAACAGGACGATTATAGGAATTGGTGAGATATACCTTTTTTACGCCTGCAATCGCTTCAAGCTTGGCCACATCTCCATAGGCAACCTCGCCGCTGAAACCGTTGAATGCTGTTGCATACTGCTGTTTGTAATCAATTTTAATACCCTTGGAGGTAATTTTGCTCTTAACAGACTTTTGTTGGCTGTCAACCTTTGAGGCAAGTGAAGATTTAGTATCCTCAGATAATTCTTTGAAAAGTTTTCCCTGCTTTGTTGCATATTCAACAGGTGTTTGGCCGTCTACCTCGACGATAACACGAACCTTATCAGTGGCCTTTAGGGATGCTTTTGCACTATTTAGCTTTGAATCTGCTGCTTTCAGAGACTGCTTTGCTGTTTGATACTGCTTTAATTGTTGAAGCTTTGAATTCAAATCACCAGGCTTATAGGTCGTGGCTGCGGATGCTTGAGACACTAAACTAAAGTTCGACAATACTAGAGCTGATGCTAAAGCATATGTAGCAATTTTACGTTGCTTATTGTGGTTCTTATTGCTCATTAATGATTTCCCCCCTATTAAAATGGTCATAGAAAATTTAACTATTAACCTTTCATCGTGTATATTCTCCCTTTTTGTTTGAAAAGTCGAAATATACAAATATAATTCTAGTATTTTTTACTAGTGAAGGTCAACAGTTAATTCGGGAAACGAAGAAAAAACTTTCGCAATATTCGACAATTTGACCTATGTCGATTGTCGCGTTCGGTTCCAAAGGGCGTTCAAATGGGTTGTGGAAAAATGATTTCAGGTTTTATATACATTGATGTCAGAAAACTGCGGGATTACTGGTAATTTTTTTGTAGGAAATCAGAGAAAAACCTCGGAGGACAGCCATTCTTTTCTGTCCAGATTGCCGGCTCCCATCTGTTTACTTGATATAAATTTTTTTAAATGCAATTTTTAAAGAATAATAGTCTTATCGTAAAAAAATAACTGTTCCTGTTTCTGATGATAGAATAGCAGCGAACGACCTAAATCTTTTTACTCAGCAAAACATTTACTGAAAAACTCGGGAATTAATAGATTTTTTGTCACTTTTTGTAGTAGGATAGTAATAGTTTCTTTCCATTCTATTACAAACGGAGGGCTGAAGATGCTGACCGCCGCCCAAAAAAAAGTGAAGCAGGAGCTGGAGGAACTGCAATCTAACAGCCTTTTCCAAAAGGAAGAAGAGCGCATTTCTCCTGACAACAAACGCTCGATGAAAAAATGGATTTTTTCGCTAATCGGAGTCCTGTTATTTTGTTCGTTTATGATCATACATTTTTCGTTTTCCAATCATGAAGAAATCGTTTCCTACTTAACAATAGAGCAAAATTATACCGAGCAAAGCGTGCAATTACTGAATGACATTCTTGAAAAAAGGAATCTTGATCTCCAGATGGCCAAAGAAACACAAGCTACGTTTTTATCTAAGGAAAGGGATGTCAAGGCCCCGGCCAGCTTTAAGAACCATCATCAGGATATGATTGCTGCTATGGAACAACGACTTACTATCCTTAGCTACCTAGCAGGTAAAAATATTGACCCAGTTCGGCTTAATAAATATTTAATTGAGCTGGATGTGAAGCAAGAATTGGCCGCCGATAGTTTACGAAAAGCTTTTGAACGGGAAAAGATTGAATATGTCGTCAAGGATGATGGCACGGTTCAATATTGGATTAATTCCAAATCCTATCAAATTAATTAAAAAAGAGCTGACGCAAGCAATAATGGCGTCAGCTCTTTCTATGGTTGGCGATTGGTTATTCGGCGTTTTGAAAAACTTCGGCCGTTTGCTGCAGCTCAATCGTCTGCATCTCCCGGTTTAATCGTCTTTGGTGCACTTTTTCCAGCGTAAACAGGATCAGATGGACACCAAATATGATGATGGCAAACCGTTCGACAGCGTATTCGACATAATACCATGACAGCGTGGCTGTTATATCGTAAAGGGCATGGACGAGCACGATCACCCACAGGTTTCGTGTCCATAATAGAATGAAGCCCAATAAGAGGCCCATGTTGGCGAACGTGATGATGGCACCAATTTTGATTGACCATGGCTGTTCGGCAGCTAATGTATGGTCGATACCGAACAGGATCGATGTAAGAAATAGGGCCGCCATCAGGAAAAGGTCTCTTCTGCCGCTCTCCCAGCGCTTCCGGAAAATTCGTTTAAAAATCATGAGGAAGAAAATGATATAGGCCAGCCGCCAAACCTCTTCTAAACCTGCGAGAATGTCTGCGAATATATCGTAGCCCACCAAGTCTACCTTTTCGAAAAAAGCCCAAACCGGTTCTGTCGTCGTTTGTACATCTCCGGGGTCATACGCCTGCATGTCGGCATAATCTTGAACGTACTGATCATAATCATCGCTAAAGTCCTGGAATATGAAAGTTGAATAAACATTATTCAACGTACTTCCAAGGGAAAATATCAGAAATGCACCTGTGAATTGAAGCATTAGCTGCCGTTTTGTTTTCGCTTTGTCCTCTGGACGGCCGAGGCGCCGGTAAAGCTTCAAACCGATAAAAAACGAGGACACCATAAGGGCATCATACAGGGTGCCGGCCATCGAACTGTACCTGGTTAGATAGAGAAGAACCTCCGCGCCAATGGTCACAACAAGGATGGAAAAAAGCAGCTTCTTTGAAATCGGTCTTGTTAAATTCGTTGTCATAACGTCATTCCCTGCTAGTTTTATTTGGTCGATCTATCTTCCTATAATAGTTACCGCTAGTATCCCAAACCCATTTAAAAACAGCAGGAAAAGGAAACAGAAAAGCGCCCACTTCCATTTTCTTATCACGATTTTGTCTCCTTCAAATTTATTTGCCCTGAACCTTTTGTTGCTTTTACGAGATTTCAATAGTAATAATTTAACATATCAATCGTCATTTTTCACCGTTTCCCGTGAAAATAAAAAGTGTGATTATTTACAAAACTTACCTTCCAATTTATACTTTATTATATAAAAATTAACAGCTACATACTATATGAATAGGAGATTGGCTAAATGAAGCGTCTTTTTTCCATCATTCTCTTGGTCGCAGCAATACTCATATTATCAGCAACAAATCCTGAACGCTCGGACTATCTCGAATGGATTAATCACAAGACAATCGATAAATCCTCAACGCTGCTGGAAAAAGGCATTCTAACACTTGCCGGGAAATCCATTTTTGATGCTGGAACCACAAAAGAAGATTATTTTATTTTTTCCATCTACAAAACGGATTTTTCCGAGGTGGGTATGGGGAAAGTCACCTCGATTGGGATTTTCAATCATTTTATCCCGTTGTCAGGCACTGAAGAATAATAACAAAGGCCGGTCCCTTATAAAGACCGGCCTTTGCTATTATTCGATTTTTTCAATCTGGAAAACAGGAACGCGTATTTGTTCGCCATAATCATCGGTTATGTTTGCGTAGCTAGTAAACATTCCGATAACGGTATAATCCCTGTAGATCATCAGTGTTGATTGCCCCATTAGCAATAAATACGTTTTATCCCAGCGATTGGTACTATAGTTATAGGTTTCCGACAAGGTAACCAGGGCGCCGCCGTTTTGATTCACTGTCGTGTAGGCAGTGAAGCGGACCTTTTTCCCGTAGTACTGGGCAATATCCTGTACGGAAATATCAACGTAGTCTACTTTTATTTTTGTAAACTGGTAGTCTCCGTCGCTGCCCGGCTCATAGTAGGCCAGCTGGCCAGCCCCGGAACCGGTCGGATTATAGGCCAATAAAACATTCTTTGCTTCAATGGTAAGGTTATCTGCCTCAACATCCAGAATTTTCCCCATTGAATTGGCGCGGACTTCATAGGCAATATAACGGTGCTTCCGTTCCGAAGATTTTGCCTCGATGTAAATAACCGGGTAGTCGGATTGGCCCAAATTACTCTGGAAGGTGAGCTTGCTTATCGTTGGCGAACCCTGGAGACTTCCTTCCGTAACTACCATCGCCTCTTCCCCCTTAAGCTTGCCAAGATAAATCCCGCCGTCTTTGGAGATGGCCGCAATCACACTGTCCGCTCCCCATTTGTTTTTCGCGTTCACGAAATGAGGAAATTCCTTTCCAGGATACAGACGCTGGAGCACGCGAATCGGTTCATATTTATCCCAGGCGATGTTGGCATTGGTGAGAAGCTGATCGGTATTTTCTAATGGCCTTAAGGCTTCATAAATACTGATGGCATCTGCGAACTTATTGCTCGCGACGAGTTTATTCGCATTGGCAAGTAAGTCAGCCTTTGATTTTTCGATAAACGGAAAAACTCTAGCCGCTCCCATGCTCGCTGACAGTCTCTTCACGGTGTTGGCCTGCTCGGCAAAGGTGGAATAATCCTTCTTTGTAAGCGCCGCGGAAAGGACTTTGACCAAATGGCTGTCAAGGGTGTCCGTAAGCCAGCGGGAATCAATCGAAAACTTAGCGAGCATCCCGAATTGGCGCTCGCCTTCGACAGTAATATCGACAACCGGAGCGTTTGCTGCGGTTAATTTATTCATCTTGCCTGAGTAATACGTTCGGAAGGAGGTTTGAATCTCTTTCGTTTTTTTAGTGTCGCCGCCGAAATATTCAGCAGGCACCTGATTCAAGCTGTTAAAAACCTCTTCCTCTTCAGCACTGCTCTTTGGCGAATAATTTTGTAATTTTGCTAGATTCGTCTGCTTAATCTCTGAAAAATATCCCAGCATATCATGATCAAGCTTCGTAAATGCGACCATTTCTTCATACATTTGCTTTTGAATCACGGTGCCTGACACCCATTTTTTCCGGCTCTCCTGCCATCTGTCGTACATATCAACGAGTTTGTCGAGGTCGTTTTGTTTGTAATAGCCAGCGGCTTTTTCATCTAGATCATCGATTACTTCGCGAATGGGTGAAAGAATCGACAGCTTTTGATTGATATCCTGATTATGATCTGTAACCGCTACATTCAGCTTGGCTGCCCGGAACTTCTTTTCTGCCGCTCGTAAGTTCCCAGAGTTATATAACTGCATCGCTTCCTTATAAGTAGTGATTTTCTCATGGGCCATAATAATTTTTCCACCGACAAGCACGAGCAGAAAAACGAGGATTAGCAAGAAAAAATTCCGGGACATATTCACTTTTTTATAAACTGTCAATTTAAACATGGCGCTTGTGTCCTTTCTATGAAACAAACCGCTTGAAATCAGGGTCGTAATTATACTTCATCGCAACCAATCGCTTTGTCTTTTCTAAAAGATCGCCCCAGTCCACTTCGGGGTTGGAATAGAGAATATTGCAAAGCCGAAGGACACGTTCCTTTGGAAAGTATTCAAGAAATTCTTCGATAAACTCGGAAAATTCAACGATGTACAGCTTCATTCGTAACGATGTTCCAGCAACAGCAATGAGCGAATCCATCCCGAAGTCGATGACAATCGCATCACGATAGTGGATAAAATAGGCGATGCACTTCTTCGTGATCAGCGTCCGATTGATTCTTAATACCTCAAGGGCATATTGCACAAAATCCTTATCATAGGATGAAGGAATAAGCGGTTCAAGCTCAAGCTCCATATCACTTCTGAGGATAATTTCGTTTAATACCATCACGCGGCGGATTTTCAGCTGATCACTATGAATAAAATCGCCAATCTCGCGGAGCTTTTCATAGGCGGGAGCAAGCCGCTCTTCTTTGACATCTGCTTTGGCAAGCTCACTGTCAAACTGGATGCCGGATTGGATTCTTTTGAAATCGGCCCTGAGGAGCCTTTTTAGCTGGGTGAAAAACTCACTTTTCATGAAGACGAACGTCAGGACGACATAACTGATGCAAAAAATTAAACCAGCGATTAAGGAATAATACAAGGTTTGAACTGTTGGAGCGGCAACAATGCCAATGCTTACAATGATTAAAATCCACATTGCTTCGGTAAGTACACGGTTTTTAAAAATCGATTTGACTAATCTTTCGATGCCAACATAAGCGGAGCCGCATTTCGAGCAGTTCTGATCCTTAAGAACGGAATAACGATTGCATTTTTTACACATTTTCAGCTTTTGATGGTGATATTTCGTCCGCTTCTTCTTGGATAACTGGACGGCCTGTTTAGCCAATGGAATCACCTTCATTAAGCATAATCACTAATTCATCGTCAATCCCTTCGAAGTCGCCGCTGTTCCGTTTATTTTTGAATAATTTATACGTTTTCCAGATAAGGATTACAACTAGAATACTAGTAAACACAATACTATAAATACTCATTCTGATTCCTCCTATTCGGATAAATACCAGCTATTTTTCGGCAAAAAGTTACATAGATTTTCCATTAAATACATTAATTTATATTATAATAGGAAATTTTTATTATATCTAGGGAATTATTGTTTGGGAATATTCTGGCAGTGGTGGTAAAATGGGGATATCACGCAGAAACTTGTTACTTTTGCGCGAAAAAGGAAACTGCTGGTGGGGGTTCTTACAGATGTTAAAAAAATGGTTTAGTAGTTTGATAGTCATCGCTTGGCTTTTCGGCAATTTAAGCTCCATAGTTGTACACGCCGCAAGTCCATTAAGTTCCACATCGAGAATGGAAGGGATGCTCGTAGTTGATGTTAGTAACTCAATGAAAAGCAGCGACCCAAACAACATCAGTAATGAAGCGATGAAGATGTTTATTGATATGGCCTCCCTCAAAGGAGATAAGATTGGCGCCATTGCTTATTCCGATGAAGTCATGCGTGAAAAGGCGCTTGTCAAAATCCAGTCCGAACAGGACAAGAACGATCTGAAAGAGTTCATCGATTCAGTTGAAAAATATATGTATACGGATATATCCACCGGGGTAAAGGAAGCCGTCAAGGTGCTGGATTCAAGCCATGAGCAAGGTTACTTTCCGCTGATTGTCGTCTTGGCCGACGGCAACAATGAACTTGACCCGAAGAAACCGAAAACGGTGAAACAGGCGGATGATGACCTAGCCAAAGCAGTTGCTAATGCGAAGGCCAAGGGATATCCCATCTATACGATAGGCTTGAACGCCGATGGGAAGCTCAACAAGGATGTGCTGACAAATGTCGCCAAAAGCACGAACGGGAAATTCTTTGAGACAAGCTCAGCAGATAAGCTTCCGGCGATCCTCAGTGAGATTTTTGCGAACCATTTAAAGTTAAAAATTGTCCCTGTTAACCAAGTCGTTGGCAACGGACAATTCCAGGATATCAAAATTAATGTTCCGAATGAGAATGTCTTAGAAGCCAATATTTCGTTAATTTCAAGCGCTCCGGTTGAAGTCAAGCTGATCGATCCTTCCGGTAAAGAGCTGGCGATTCCATCCGACCAAGTCCTCTTGTCGAAATCGAAGACGTACTCCATGGTCAAGCTGATGAAGCCTGTTCAAGGCGATTGGACACTGAAGGTCAAAGGGGTTCCAAAGGATAAAATTGATATTAATCTTGTCTTCAACTATGACTTGCAGCTGAAGCTGGCCCCGCTCGCCAAACAGAGCTACAAAGCTGGCGAAACCGTCAAGATTGGCGCCTTTTTTGAAGATAACGGCAAAGTGATTAGCGACAAAGATATTTATCAATCCATGAAGGCGACTCTGTATGTCAAAGACCTCGACAATGGTAAAACAGAGGAATTCGCCTTACAAACGGATGATCAGGGCTTTGCAGGCCAATTCAAGCTTGGGAATGCTGCAAACTATGAGGTCGTGGTCAAGGCTGAGGACAATAGCTTTTTCCGGGAGTCACCGCCGCAAAAGATTACTGTTCAAAAGACCCAGGCGGCTTCTCTAGTGACCAAACCAAGTCAAACGGAGGTTGATAAACCATTCCCTTGGCTCAATGTCGTCCTTGGTGTAATCGGTGCCCTCTTACTCACGGCCCTTGTTTACTTCCTCTTGGCGAAAATGAAAGAGAAAAACCGCGGCTTTAGCGGGCAAATCGTCATCGAAATAAAGGATGAAGATACAGGAGAACGCACCAATCCGCAATTTAAGAAATTGAAAGCCTTTAAAGGCAAATTCCGCCTGCATCAGCTGTTGTCGCTAGCGCCGGAGTTCGCGGAAACGGAACAAATTATCTTCAAGCCGGCTTCCGGTGATACCTTGAGGCTCGTTAATAACTCCGACTGCACGATTGAAAAAGGCGGCCGGGCGGTTGATGCAAAGCGCGGCCTTGATGTGAAGAAAAACGACCGCCTGCGCATCGTATTAAAAAAGGTTAATAAATCAGTCTATATCGAGTATATAAGTTAAATAGACGTATTGGGTGTCAGGCACGGTAAGCGGTGCCTGACACCCCTCATAAAGAACACATCAGGGAGGAATTTTTGCATGAAAGCAAATGTCAAAGAGCATATCCAGCAATTAGATGTTTCCTTAGGCGGAGGCATTATTTCGGAGAAAATCCGTGTTGATACGATTGATAATCCAATGCTCGTAATCGGCCTCGGCGGCACAGGGATTGATGCCCTGCTCAGGCTGAAATATCAAGTAAACCGCCGTTTTAAGCTTCCCCAGGATCCTTTATCGAAAAAGAAAAAGGAAAAACCAAATAATATTGAGTTCCTGGCATTTGAAACGAATGAGCATGACCGCAACAAAAAGTACAATGGGATTGGCCTAGACCCGAACAAAGAATTCGTTCTGCTCTCCAACCCAGAAATCGGGAGTCTGCTTTCAAATCGGAGCACAATTGAATCCTATATTAAGGAATGGTTGTCACCGGAATTGTCGATTACCGATGGAATCAGCGGCGCTTCCGGTGTCCGTCAGGCCGGTCGCCTGCTCCTTTTTACAAAAATCAATCAAGTTGTCAAAACGATTGAGAAAAAGATTGAGGCTGTGCTCGAAGGTACTGGGAAGCGCTTATACGTCTTCCTCCTTACAGGACTTTCCGGCGGAACCGGGAGTGGCTGCTACCTCGATATTGCCTATATCACTCGCGGCATCATGGAGCGTAAATTTGGTCCAACCGGTGTCGATAAGGTCAGCATGCTTGGCTATCTGTTCACGCCTGATGTGAATTTATCAAAACGAGGCCTAAGCTCGCACACCGCCGAATACATTGAAAAAAATGGCTATGCAGCCTTAAAAGAGCTTGATTACTGGATGAACTGTGATGAAAGAAATGAGCGCTTCAAAATGAAATACGGAAGCATCTTAGAGGTCAATTCGCCCATGCCGCCATTTAATCTCTGTCACTTAATTTCCGGAACGAATCTTGAAGGCAAATGGCTCGAGAATGCGTATGATTACTGCATGAACGTCACAGCTGAAAATATCACCAACTTCATGGCCAGTGAAGAAAAACAATCAGGCGAAGAGTTTGCTATCCACGACTATATCAGTAATATTCGCACCAATATTGCGGTCATGCCGAAGCCATATGCCGCTAACTATCAGTACAACATTATCGGCGCTTCGATGGCGGAGATTCCGCTCGAAGAAATGACGACCTATATCGGCTACAAGCTGTTTGAAAAAATGAACACGATGTTTGATGCTGGTCCCGACCAAGCGGAGGTGGAGCAATTTACCGAACGGCTCCGGATTGACCCGGATTCTGTCCATCAGCGTTTCAACGAGCGGGTCCCGGAACCATTATCCGGCTTTGAAAATAGCGACCGCTTCTCTTACAACAACGTGATTAAAACGTCTGTCATCAATCTAGATGAAGAGTTAGAGCGGGAATTTTTAGTTAAGGCCAGAGAAGAGTACCGCAAATGCAAGCGTCAGCTTCCTGGAGAAATCATGGAAGAATTCCGGCGCCAAATTGAGCGCTTGTTCCTGCACCCGAAAAAAGGGCCAATATTTGCATCACGCTTGATTCACTCAAACGATGGCTTTTGTCTATTAAAAACCTTACAGGTATATATGGATGGCCTGCGCGACCGCTTAGAGCGGCTGCCTAAAGCGATTCAAGGGGAACAGGAGTATGCCCTCAACCGTCTTGAGGATGCAAGAAGCGCCTTTATTTCGAAAGAGAAGAAAAAGAATGCCTATATCGAGGCAAAGCTGAATGAAGTGTATGCAAAAGCTGAAAAGGCGCG
The DNA here is from genome assembly GCF_044754175.1 of Neobacillus sp. NPDC093127. Classification (NCBI taxonomy): domain Bacteria; kingdom Bacillati; phylum Bacillota; class Bacilli; order Caryophanales; family Bacillaceae; genus Neobacillus; species Neobacillus sp. NPDC093127. The sequence goes on along the minus strand of NZ_JBIVOP010000002.1, from coordinate 31,483 downwards.
GATTGAGGAAATGATCGAATTCTACGAGGATTTGTACCAGCTCCTCAATAACCAGAATAATAAGATTTATGAAGTGTATAAGGAAATTCTCGAAACGCTGAAGGGTATTTTTGAAAAGAATGCCGATATTCTTGTCGATGGCGAAGAAGTCAGACAGGAAGACAATGTCACCTATTATTGGCATTTAGTCAGTGTCCCGGATGTTGCCCGCGAAATTCAGCGAATGTTTGATTCCAAGGACGGCGAAATCCTCGTGCAGCAATGGTCGGAAATGCTCCTTGAAAAATCAGCCTATTGGGTGAAGGAATCAGATGTGGATGTTGTCGGCACCGTTTCCGAATTTTTGACTGACCAGTTCGGTGAATTGATTACCAAGTCGATGGAAGACTTCTTAAGGCTCAAATATGGCGAAGAGGAGCCAATTGACAGGATTATTGAAGAGAAAATTGCAGCAAGGCTTGACCGTGATGCCCTGCCGGTGTTCCATCTTGCTAACAGCACCGGCCAGCTTCACTTCCCTGAGTGGGGATTTGTCTCCGTTCCCGTGAAGGCACCGAAGATATTAGCAGGAATCAAGAATTTCCAGAAGCATTCGATCAGCCAATCTCATTTTACTGTGAAAGAAAGTGAACTAAAGAACCGAATTTTCTGGTTGAACACGAAAAACGGGATTCCGTTGTTCGCCTACTCGCCGCTGCCAATTTACGAAAATTCGTATGAAAAAACGATTTTAGAAAAAGAAGGCGTCGGCCGCCATCTTGTCCAAACGGATAAGGAAAACTGGGCCTACCTCCCTTCACCGATTCCAGAAAAATCATGGGGAGATACGTACGAAAACCAGCGCGTCAAAGCGTACAATGCCAGGATCCGCGCCATGTTTGATCAAGCTGTGGAGTTCGGTACGATTAGCGAGAAGACTTCCGATCAAAACACGAGTGCACGCTTCTCGTGCAGGTTTACAAAAGATGTAAACCTAGAGCAGTTATTTGCGGCGCATGAAGTGGATGCAAAACAGCTAGACAAAGCGAGTCTTGGGAATTTGAAGCAGGTCCACCGCCAGCTGAAAGAAATGATGGCCGGCGCTATCGAATCCGCTGGTGCCAGTGATATTTTCGGCAGTACGAACTTGGAGATGGCAAAGGAAAACTTCATCCGTTCGCCGAAGCTGATTGAAAAGGTGAAATTGGAAGTTAGAAAGTACAGCGAGATTCGTGAAAAAATCGCTGAGATTGAGCAATTTATTGCCTCACAAAATGAAAAAGAAGCATCGCTAAATCAGTTCATCCAGGCCGTTTACACTAAAACCATCCGCAAACGCGGCGCCCTTTACGTCTACGATAAAGAGGTTGAGGAAGATGCGTGGGAACCGTTTGTTAACTTAATGAAGACAACGAAGTTTGTTGATTTCGAGATTTTTCAAGCCTTTAGAGCGCTAAGTCCGAAACAGATGGACCAGCTTGAAAAGAAATCAGAGCGGCGCAGCAATGACTTAATTAGTCAAGAAAGCGCGGCAGAGCTGACTGCGGCATTAGAGGAAATGGCGGCAGCCTATCAAAAGGAAAAAGAAGCCCTTGATTACGACTACAAGGACCTTGTCAACGGTGAAGAATTGTACAGCTTCTATAAAGAAATGATGATAAAGGTTAATGAAATGCTACGGCAGTTGAAATCGTAATTGCTAGTCAATATGGCGGGTGGGTGACACCAACTGTCGGTTAGCGGCGCTCAACTGTCGCGAAGCTGCCGTCAACTGTCGTTTGGCGGTGCTCAACTGTCGTTGGCCGCGCGCAACTGTCGTTTAGCGGTGCTCAACTGTCGCGTGGCTGGCGCCAACTGTCGTTTGGCGGTGCTCAACTGTCGCGTGGCTGGCGCCAACTGTCGTTTAGCGGTGCTCAACTGTCGCGTGGCTGGCGCCAACTGTCGTTTGGCGGCCTCCAACTGTCGTCTGGCCAATTTTCTATTATATAAGCAACTATTTAGGCCACATGCGGGATTTGCTGTGGCCTGCCATCTTATCATACCCAGCTTGGGGGGGAACAGCTTGCGAGAACTTCTACAACAGTATGCCAACACCTATGCTAACCAGCTTGAGAAAATGACACTTGAAGAAAATGAGCAGCGCAGTGTCAACCATCCGATTGTCTTTTTATTTTTGGGTGATTCTGTTAAGGATGCACTCCAGTCGGTCATGACGATTAATGAAGAGAAATGGCATAACAGCTCGGGTGTCTTATATTTTCACGCCCATCAAACAGACACCATTACGAGGGATAACCTGTTATCCATTCAGATCCCTGGCCATGGACTTGACCGTAAATACAAACGCAAGGGCATTTACGATGCCTTTTACCGTGATGAAGATTTGTTGATTGAACTAAATAAAAGCTTTCGGAAGCTGTCGTCAAAGGTCGCAGAATACGGCAAGGTTTATTCCTCCTTGCAAAAAGTAAATGTTTGCGTCGTGACGGCCGTCGACGACCCTGCCAATATCCTGATCCAGGAATTTACGCTGCTATTGAAAAGTATTCTAAAGGAGTCGTTTCGACTTGTTGAGGTCGATTTATATGGATTGATCAAGGAGAAGCAAGATGGCGATAATTTTGCCCTGTCCGCGTCGCTCGGGATTAGTTTTTTCAACGAATTAGATGGCTATCAAGCCGATGAATACAGCTTTGAAAAGGACATTCAGCTGACAGAGGATTACCTGAAGCTGCCGGTTAGTCACCCTCCTTCCCCACTCTTTGACCTGGTCTATGTATTAAGCGACAAAAATGAAGATGGGTTAATTTCAAGTGATGCCGGACGGCAAAACTATGAGATTATCAGCAATCTTAATCTCTTAAAAAACCGGAAAATGATTACCGACTACCATGAAAAGATGGACAGCTATAATCATCAGGATTTCAAAAGAGGCATCAGGGGGAATTCAGCGGAACCGGTTTATGCGTCCGCGGGCTTTGCGAAGGTGAACCGCCCCAACAAGGCGATTGCCCTTCAAGCGGCAAGTCATTTTTTCACTGAAGTGCTTACATCTTTAAAAGCTTCCAGTGCGGAACCGGTTGAAAAAGTACTCAGCCTATTCGGTTTATCCGAGGCATCTTTTCAAAAATACTTTCAAACCTATTTGCCGTCTGATGAAAAACTAGCAGACATGAATAGCTTAATGGCGGTCTCCCATTCCTATCAAACCGTCAAAAGAATGTCGGTTAAGGAAGCGGAAGAATTTTTGTATGAAGGCGGTACGGAAGCCTTCTTCACCGTTAACTTTGAAGACGCTGTTCATGATAATTTACAATCACTGAACTTAAAAGAGCATATCGAACGCAGCCTCGCTGACAATGTGATCAATCATGAAAAATACGGCTTATATTGTGCCTATCTATGGACCGCCCCGGATTCTTTCTCGTCTGAGGTGAGCGTCATCGCTGAAATCCAAAAACTGCTCCGAAGCACAAAAAACGACCGCTTAACAGCAGAAGCGGAGCTCGGACAGCTCTACCAGCAAATGGTTGACAGCTGTGATTTCAAAAAGAGCTACCTCCCTTTTGCCGATAAGAAAAACCTAAACAGCTTTTTAGACTACTTTTTCGATACGGTTTACGGGACAAAATACGAAATTCTCAAGCTGAAGGTAAAGCAAGCAATCTTAACGCAATACCTAGAGGTGTTAGAAGCGAGACACCTCTATATCCGGAAGAAAATGACGATTATTGACGAGGTTCAATCCTGTCTGAAGCAAGCGGCGCTTGAGAGTCTTTATGATGCCGATGATTATTTGGATCAAAATATTGCCGAATACTATGGCGAGATTATTAGCGCGATAACCAAAAAGCTGAAGGAAAAACGGGGGCCTAATTTTCTGATGGATGAGCGCTTCTTCGGAAACCTGCTTTCCTTGCTCGAAAACGGCACAGCTGCCTTGTTAGAAAGAGTCCTGCTCCTGTGCAATCGCAATGTGTTAACGCAGGATGAATTCCACCGCAGCTTTGAAGATGAGCTGTTAGAGCGGGCCAATGTTATGACGCGCTATGACAACCGGGATGTTCTTTCCAAAGAGGACTTGTTCAAGCAATTGCATGCGCGCCTGCAAGAAAATTCGGCGATTCATATTGAAGTTTATAACTATACACAAGAACACCGCTATGAGGAAAGGTACTTCTTTGGCGATTTTTACAGCAAATTCATGAAGTTCGCCTTAGAAAAGGAACAGGAAACAAGGCAGTTCAAGGCGGGCTGCGCCCATGAGAAAAAATCAAGCGGCATTGAAAAGCTGGCGCTGATGGGAGGCTTCCAGCTAAAAGACTTAATGTACCACCGTAACGGTCAACGTTACTACAAAGCCTACTGCGAAAATGGTTATCAGTTCCATGCGGAATCCGTGAAAACCAACTCTATTTCTTAAGGAGATTGTGAAGATGCCGGTTCGAAAGTTTAGTTTCCTCTTTTTTATTTTTAGTATTATTGCCGGATTTATCGGCGCTGTGATTGGCGAATGGTTATTGGATTCCTATTACGGCGTCTGGCCCAATATCCTGTTAATGGGGGCCTATTTTGGCCAGCTGGCCTTTATTGCCGGCCTGCTTGTTCTACTGGCAGAAATCATCAGCCCGGTCATTAACGGCCGGAGCTGGCGCCTAGAATACTCAGGCCTTTCTTGGAAGTTTCTAGTTCCGTCGACACTTGTGATGCTGTTTGGTGCCGGACTTATTTTTCAATTCTTATATTCTCTTAATTTCTCAAATGTTAAACCGCCGGACGACATTGTCATGGTCATGGATATTTCTGACAGTATGAATGAAACCGACCCTGGCCGCGAAAGCCTGAAGGCTGCTGGTAAGCTGATTGCCAATATGGAGCCGACGCATCGTGCCTCGATTATTTCTTTTAATGAGAAAGCTTCTACAACAAAATCGATGTTTAGCATTGGTGATCAACAAGAACGGACAGATGCCATCGACCAAATCAATCATTTGGAATACAGCGGGGGCACTGATATTGGCCATGCCTTGGACACGGCCATTCACGAGATTGACGACAATCAACAGTCAGGCCGGAAATCAATGGTGATTCTTTTTTCTGACGGCTACAGTGAGCTCGACCTCGATGCGGTTGCCAAGCCCTATCAAAGCAAGGGCATCATCATCAATACGATTGGGATGAGCCAAATTGACCGCGGCGGCGCTCAGCTCCTCAAATTGATTGCATCGCGTACGGGCGGTTCGTTCTATGATGTCAAAAAAGCCGATGAGTTAACAAATGTGTTTGAAAAAATTTATTTAGAAAACCAGGACCGTCTGCTCGTCACAGAACGGCACGGCTTGTTTAAAGACAGCCTCTATCTTGCTGTGCTCCGTGTTGTGTTGATGACGTTAATCGGCGGACTGTTCGGTCTCGCGCTCGGAATCGTCTTTGACAACCGTTATCTCGCAAAAAGCTATGGAATCACTGGCTTGATTTCCGGACTATTGGCCGGGCTTGTGCTTGAGCTTGGTTTGCAGGACAGCCTGATGTCAGGATTCTCTTACCGCATGGCAGCGGCGATATTATTAACTGCGCTGACTGCCCTCGGGACGATGATCATCCCGATTCGCGAGAAATTTGCCGGACGTCCGGGGCGACATTCCGGCGGGTCGGATGTTTCCGTTCGTGATGCGTCCTCGAAAAGAAATCAGTATAACAAAGGATTTTAACACGCTTACGTTTTAAAGAGTTGGAGGTGATATTCGGTGAACTGGGAACCCATTACTTCCCCTGTCCAGGAAATAAGAGACTTACGCAAGGCCGTCCGTGATTCTGAGGTTCATCTCACCTGGTTTTGGTCCAACGAGATTGACTTTGTTTATATTTACAAAGCTCCGGCCGATGGCCTCCGAACAATCAGCGAAATCAGAGAACAGGATTTGACGCTCTACACGCGCGAGGAATATAAAGCGAACCAGGGGTATCATGGCAGAATCGATGGCGTCGGCCGTACTGCCTTTCGCATCTTCCCCTGCCAGAAGCGGGACGGCCAGCTGGTCATTTACAGGCAGGAGAACGACGATAATCTTATTTATATATCAGGCTCGAAAGCGAAGATTTATTTTTCCATCACCTATAAAAATAAACTCTTTCAGTCTCGGAAAAAGGTAAAAATTTCGATCATGTCTGAGCTTGAGCTTGATAAAGAACTGCTCGTATATGTGAAAAAAACTGGCGGCGTTCCAAGCTCGATTGATGACGGGACGGTCTACCCGTTTGTGCGCGGCTTCCCCTCAGGGAAAACGGTGGCGCCGGAAATTGAAATCGACAAAAATGAGTTTATTCGCATCTTTTTTAGCAACGGAAGGACATCAGCGCAGTATTTCGAGCTGATACCTGAATAGGGGGACCATACATGTTTGCATTACTTAAACGAATCTTTGAAAAAAAACAACCGCCGAAAGAAAGATTGCCATTTTACGATATTGTCTGTCCGTACTGTTTTTCAAAATTTCATCATGAAGACGTCGTCTTTCGGGCGGCCCACCATCGTGACGATGATGAGGCCCTTGCGCTTCAGGAAGATGAACTACTAAACAATTATCGGGAGAAATTTGGGCTCGCTCCAATTGATGAACTTGAGGCGATTATTTATCCATCACTGATTCCCGAGGAGAATAAAATTTATTCTGACCGTGTTCTTATGGGTGTCTCCGATAAATATACGGTCGTGACTAGGAACCGCTTATGCCCGGCCTGTCATAACGACCTTCCGGTAACCGCGGGCAAGCATCCAAGCAATATTGTCTCGATTGTTGGCGCTACAAGCGTTGGAAAATCGGTTTACATGACGTCGCTGATTCATACGCTGCAGCATGTGACCGCGAACAATTTCGATGCGGCTTGTATTCCGCTCGATAATGAAATCAGTAAGCGATTCCGCCGGGAGTACGAGATTCCGCTTTTTGAAAATGGGAAATTACTTAAATCGACGGAAACAACGAACCGCCAGGAGCCGTTTATTTTTCAATTTGTCTTTAAGGATGAGGACCAGGCGCCGCTGACACTCGTATTTTTCGATGTCGCTGGCGAGGGAATGACCGACAAGGAATACATCAAGCTTCATGCGGCCCATATCAAAAATTCAGCGGGCATTCTCTTCCTCGTTGATCCGATGCAGATTCGCGCCATCCGTGAAAAGTTGATCCATCAATTGGGTGAAAATCCCGGGAAGATTGTTGGCTTAGCCGATGAACCGCGCGAGGTCGTGATTTCGCTGTTTGGCGATTTCATTGCCCATCTTGAAAATAGTAAGACCGATATCCCAACCGCCGTCGTGTTAACGAAGAGCGATCTCTTAAATGCCCTAAAACACGAAGATGGTGAATATATCCGCAATAACAGCAATGTTTTTCATAATGTCACCCATCGGGGCTTTCTGAATCTCGATGAATATGAAAATATCAACGGCGAAATCAGACGCTTCCTGCAAAAGGTCGATATTCCATTTGTGAATGCCCTTGATGTTTATTTTAAGGATACATCCTATTTTGCGGTATCCGCCCTTGGAAGCAACCCGGTCGACCAGGAGGTCAGCGGTATTATTAGTCCGATCCGTGTCGATGAACCGTTTATCTGGCTGCTTTATAAGCTGGGGTATATTGAAGGGAGAAATGAGCAGTGACCGAAAAGTTCATTCAACAACAGATATATACCCGGGAACGGGGCGGGATTTTCCACGCGACCGACGGCTACGACACGATTGCGATTTCCGAAGGGCTTGATAAAGCGTTGGTGAAGAAGTATCTGCATCCTTTTTGTATGTATCATGCACCCAAAACATTAACCGAGCGCGGTGAAAAGGATGCTTCCCTCTATCCGGAGGCCGTGACGATTTTTCAGCCGGAAACCGGTGAGCTTGTTATCGGTCAGTCCGTGTTCGTGCCCGCCGATTTCACTGGCCAGCGGAGCACCTTCTTCACGCATAATTATATTATTCCGGAAGGAATGAAGGATGACTGGATCAAGCATCCTGATATGATTTTTCAACTGAATGACTTTAAAACCTCCTATGATGTCGGATTAGGAAAGGTTCTGGCGGAACGGGAGACTGTTGACCATGGCGGGATGGATATTCTTTCCGTGAAAAATACCCTTCTTGATGTGTTAGGAATTACTGAAGTGCATTTTAAGCAGCTATTGTTCGCGGTGATGTCGTCGATTGCCGGGAAGAAAAAGGTATTCATTTCGCTTGGCGTGCCAGTGGAGGAATATTCGAAATATGCCTTGCAGTTACTAGAGCTGATCTATCTGTATTTACCGTATGCCCACCGGAGGAAATTAGGGGCGCTGACTTTTTCGAGTGAGCCGGCAGGGAAGAATTATCTGCATGTAATGTTTTATGAGCCGGGCACGTTAAATGTCGCCGATCGTTCAATTGAAAAGCAGTTTATTTTCGATTTTGCCGGCGGCGGCCGTATTTCCGGGGTTGAGATCGATGGCCAGGAGCACGAGTATTTGGACTTTGCCCTCCATCATTTCTCTGAATCGAAGCGAATTGATGAGTTTCTTGTGTTCTCAGAGATGGCGTTATCAGGCTTGGGCATTGAGCAGAAACTGGAATTAGCAAGCTATTACCAGCTAACGGCTATTTATTTAACGCTAAACTATGGCGATCTCTCTTTATATCAGAAGAATAAAATTGGCTTTTTACATAGTTTGCTGAAATTTTTCCAGGCTAAAATTGAAGCGAAACCAGAGTTGGTTCAGCTATTTTTACAGCTGTTAGCGGAGGAGAAATTAGCGGCAGATCCCGGGTCAGTGCTCGATTACATCGGTGCGGTCATTGCCATCAACAAATCCTTGCGCTGCGATGAGGCGCTCACCTTCATCCTTGATACGCTTGAGTACTATCAACATGATCCGTTGTTCGATAAATTATGGAAAGCGATTGAACAGGACAAGCTCTGCCATGAGGCGTTATTGATGTATATTAATGAGCATCCAGATTATGACGTCCTCCTTGAGCTGTATCTTGATAAACGTTTTAAACCGCTTGTCCGCATTGGAGACATCCTTAACGAACTGAAAATAATGCTGGGCTCACCCTATCTTTTGAGTATCGAGAAATTTAAAACGACGGCAATTAAAAAGGCCATCTCCGCGATCAGCAATGAAAAGAAGCCCTTTAAGGCGGTGCTGGCCGTGAACGATTTTAAAATCGAGCAACAAAGTGCTCCGTTTGCGGAATTTAAGAATAAATTGCTTGCCAATGTTAAGATGGCCCTGTTGCGTTCGATTCGTTTACGGGACATTTCAACAGAGGACATTCTGTCATTTGGGACAATTTTTCCGAAAAAATTAAATGTAATCGACATAAAAGATGCGAAGGTTAAGAGTAACTATCAGGTTGCCAATGTCCTGTATCAGCTCATCAGCAGCCCGTCGCAAGCCGATTTGATCAATTTAAGATTGTTAACTGTCGTAGAGCGCGAACAGCTGCGCGATGTCCTGTTGCGGATATTACGAAATAATCCTGCTCCTGAACAAATTCCCCTGCTGTTGATTGCCTTTGGCTCGGAATATGACGGGTTTGATTATCAAGGGTTATTCGAACACCTGGTAAAGCATAGTAATGAAAAGATGATGCTTGCCTTTATTCGCGGGAATGCAAGACTGGTTGAATCTGACCCGAGCTATAAACGGTCACTAAGAAAATATTTAATCACGCATCCAAAATCGATTTGGAAAAATAGAGCGCTGCGCAATGAGCTGAAGGATATCAAAAACTACAGCCTGCAAAAATTACTAAAGGATGTTGAAACCGAAACGGCCAGCCCGTTGGTAAAATTTCTGAAAAGGAATGGCTTGAAATTGGGGTTGGCCCTTGTCATCCTTGGCGGCGTCGGCGGCGGGGCTTGGTTTGGACTAGATTATTTTTTTGGTAAGGACAAACCAGCACCGAAAACCATCGAGACCGCAACGGATAATATGAAGCCACCTGTTGATGATAGGAAAGAAGACCTTCCGATTTCTTTGGCGGGATTTACCAAGGCGATTGTAGGTGTGGATGGTAAGTCTTTTGATATCGCCATTAAAGGAAGCCAAGTAAAGAAAATATACGGACAAGTTCAACCAAGTGGTGCGCAAAGTCTATTTTTGATTGATAGTACTGACCATTCATGGCCAATGGATTTAGGCTCAGATTTCAATCCCAGCCCATTTGATCAAAATGGGATGTTAATAGAGGGGTTTTCATTTTCTGCAGCTGAATATGATTTAACAGGCGATGAAATCCCGGAAGTAGTCATGGCGGCTAGCAATAGAACCTCGGAAACATATGTCTGGGTTTATTCCATTAATACCGATGGGCTAAAGCAAGAGCCGGCTATCCTCAAACCGATTTATACGGTTAAAGGACAACAGGATGTAAAGCTCATTGACAAAAAACTTATTCTACCAATCGATGGTCAAGATATAGTCCACGAATACTCAAGCGCAAGCAAAACATTTGAAAAGCAAAAAAACAACCAATAAAGCTGGAACATGAAAGGCGATGGAAAAATCCATCGCCTTTTTACTACAATCGGCCCCTCTGAATTAAAGTCATCCCTTTTGCACTCGTTTTCCACCTTTCGGGCATGAAACCCTCCTATATTTCATATGTGAATTTCAATGTGTTTTAGACTGTGTTTTGACTGTTAGTATCTCTAAAGTGACCCGTTAATTTTTTTGGCGAGTTTTCTTTTATTTATACCGTTGAAGCTCATCATATTTTTCATCATGTAAGAAATCGACAAATTCGTTTGCCAGTTCACCAATATGAATTAATTCTTCCCATCCATCCATTATCCCTTGGAAGAATTCGGCTGGAATCGTAAAATCAAGTAATGGTTCGCCTGATTTACTGGTAATGGATGTATATAAATTTCCAGGTGGTTCTTTCAAGGTGAGCAAGTCCTTAAAGGTGATCTCCTTGTTATTTAATTTAAATTTTACCTGAATTTCATATACGTTCAAGATATCGTTAAAGATATCGGCCAATTCTTGTATTTGTTCATCAGTAAGCTCTGTTGGATCCGAGGTTTCTAAAAATTGTTCAATCCGATAATCCAGCGATTGCATTTGATCAAGTTGATCTTTTTTGTTTTCCTCAACCTGGGCTAAGTAATTAAAGAATTTCTGTAATTCTTCCTCCGTGATCCCAAATTGGGCTAATTGACCGCTAATATCACCAAAGTTTTCGTCGTGGTTCGTATAAAAGGCAAGGGAATTATCTAAATCCTCAATAAATTTATAGTCAGCTAATGAATCACCAAATTGATCCAAAAGATCATTTAGTTCCTTTTGCGACAGATTGTATTTGGTTAATAACTCCTGTAAGTTTGTAGGATTTATTGGCGTCCCCAAGAAATCCTCAAGTTCCGCTACAGTATCAAACGAATCTAATGGAATTTCGTAATAATCTAGGTACTCCACTAATTGCTGCTTTGTCCAGCCGATTTTCGTCAAGTATTGGTTTAGTTCATTCTGGGGTGGTGCTGCATTTGCTACAGGAACATTGGCCATCAGTAGCAAGGTAAGTATACAAGCAAATATTGATTTTTGGTAATTCACATGTAAGCCCCCTTTATCTAGAATCCTCTAGGACCCTTTTGATAATCTTCCCTATAGGAAAAATAAAAAAAGGAAAAATCATTACCAAATATGGTGGCATCAGGCGATTTTAGTTAATACTTTTTTTGAATGAACTTGCCGAAAAATAAACATAATAAAAAGGAGCCCTACCTTTAGTGGAAGTAAACCACACGGTAATGAAGGCTCCTTAAAAAGTTTTGTTAATTGTCATCCTCAACTTTTTTTCTTCTAATGACGACTGCCGCTCCGCCTGCTGTTAGGAGGAGTGCAGCCCCGGCGATGGAGCCGGCGAAGAGTGGTTTGTTTTCGTAGTATTTGACGAGTGCACTCTTTTCGGCGATTTCGAATGAAAGCGTTGATGTGCTCTCATTTCCCGCCTGATCGGCTGCAAGGACTTTAATTTCATAGGGCTTGATCTCTTTAAGCGTTGTTTTAATCACTTGAAAGCCATCTCTTGTCATGGCATCCCCAGTAAAGGACTCACCATTCACGGTGATGGATTTGATCGTATCCTCCGGATTATCCAAACGGATTCCGACCTTAACCGCTTCGTAGTACTTCTTCTTTTCCTTCACGCCTTCGAAAATGGCCTTTGGAGCCGTCATATCAATAATAAATTCAACACTCATCTGCTGAATATTCCCAGCCTTATCCTTCGCCTCGATGAAAAGGACATGCTTCCCTTCCGTTTCAATAGGCGTACCGATTGTATACGGCTCACCGTTTAAAGTCAGAGAAATAATATCGTAGTCACTCAAGTCTTCAATTAGAAGACCAGGGATGATGCTCTTATTAAAATATTGACTGGAAATCGGCTCCTTAAAGGTAATCTTCGGTGCCGTTTTATCAATCGTAAAGACAACGGTTCGTGCATGAACATTTTTCGCTTTATCGAAAATGTTCGCTTTTAACACATAATCGCGTTCGTCTTCAAGCTTCTGGTCTTTCTTAAATTCGTCCCCATTAAGGGTAACCGTTGAATTGCCCCTATCTAAATGTAGATCAGAATACGTGACGTCTGGCGTGATATTCTTATTAAAAAAGCCATCTTGTACCCCTGAAATGGTTAATTCCGGTCTTGTCATATCCAAAGTAAAGCTAATATCAAACATCGCTTCGTTTCCGGCTTTATCCTTGGCAGCAACATGATAGTGGTATTCCATTTCAGTTGCCGCCATTGGAATATGACCATTGATATTCGCCCCGCCGTTTAGCGTAACTGAGACAATCGTATCTTCTGGCTGATCTAAGACAAATTGCGGCGTGAAAATTTTATTAATATACTCTCCGTCTTGAATCACGCGATTTTCACCCTTGAATTTAGCCGTAATCACTGGCGCCGTTTTATCAATCGTAAACTTCACTTTACGGCTAAAGCTGTTGCCTGCCTGGTCAACCGCTTCGACAATCACTTCGTATGTGCCTTCCTTGCTAAACAGATGGCTGAGTGCGGCCGTATCGCCGTTAACACGGAAGCTTCCGGCATTGTAGCTGCTGCCGTCCCTTGTCACCTGAATCTTGTTCAGTTTCAGGTTTTTATCCTTGATCGTTACATCCATTTGCTTATCGGTATTATAGTAGGCATCTTGTTCTACCCCTTGAATCTCAATGGTGGGTCTTGTTTGGTCAATCGTAAAGCCAAAGGCCGGAATCGTCGAACGGTTGCCCGATTTGTCCTTTAAACTTAGGGCAATTGTATAGTCGCCATCCCCGCTAAGTGTCTTTGCCACCAGTGCCTTGACTAGTAAACGGCCTCTTTTGGTGAATTCGTAGCCTTTCGTCCATTCCCCCATTGGAACCTGCACACCATCTTTTGTGATCTTAAGATCGATATCCTCTACGGCAAAATTTCGATCTTCAACTGCAATCGTGATTTGCTTCGGGTCAGGATAATAATGATGCTGGTTCGGATTAATGTCTACCCCGGAAATGGTCAACTTCGGCGGCGTTTGGTCGATGATGAAATCCCTGACCACTTTGGCGCCTTTATTGCCAGCCTTATCCGTCGAAGCAAGCGTTACCGAATAATCGCCATCCTCACTGAACGTGTACGCGCCGACACCTGTATCACTTCTGCCAGCCTGCAGCTTGATGTTTCCTACCTTGGAAAAAACAGAACCATCCTTCAGGACTGTTAACTCATTACCCGTTAAATCGATGTTCGGATCGGTTATTTTAAAATTGAAGCTTGTATTTTTATTAAAATAAACCTTACCGGAAAATTCAGGATCGATGGATAACACTGGGGCACTATGGTCAATTGTGAAACCAATCGATTTTTGCTCGGCTGCATTTCCTGCCTTATCCTTGGCATCAACTGTAATGAGATAATCGCCTTCATTGTCTACAGCATCTGCCGTAAAAACAATCCGGTAAGTGGCCCGCGTCGAACTCTGGGTCCAGGTTCCGCTGATACCCTCTGCCTGTTTAAACAAGGTACCGTCTTTTTTCTTAATATCAATCCTGACATCGTTCGTCTCAAAATTCGCTTGCGGCTCATCGACAATGATGGAAACCGTTCCGGACGGAGCGTAATGCCCTTTATTAAACTCTGAGCTCAATTCCGTTGCCACCCTCGGTGCCGTCGCATCAATCGTAAATTGAACGGTTTGTTCCACTTCATGTCCGGCAGCGTCTTTCGCTGTTACAGTCACACGATATTCCCCGTCATAGCGGCTATCGGCTTTTTCATTCGTACCAAACGGAAGTGCCAGGGTGGAAATTTCAGCTGTATTCTCCCAGTTGGCGAAGCGCTCGTCCTGATAGGCCGCAAATTGACCGTCGCCATTCCGTTTTTCTACCTTATAAGTAACGAGATTGGTTTGATAATTTTTTTCCTTTACTTGGATCGTAACCGTACCGTTTTTAACAAAAGCACCCGGCTCGATTCCGGTTAGCGCCACTTCCGGTGCTCCGGTATCCACAACAAAAGTTAGCGGTCCGAACGATTCACTATTTTCTAATCCGTCGGCCGAGCTTAAGGAAAGTTGATAATCACCGTCAGCTAAAATCATATCTTGTTTTAACATAGCAATCGTCCCTGATTTATCTACTATCAGGGGCACATTTTTATTGTTGATTGTCAAGATCGTTTTGCTTATATCTAAAGTCAAATCGGTAATCTTGACACTAAGCTGTCCATCGGCATAATGCTTTTGATCCGTTACGGCCTTTCCACCGATAAGGACCTCAAGCTCAGGCTTTTGGCTGTCAATGGTAAACAGAACCGTTTTCTTCGTTTTATTGCCTGCACTATCGCTTGCTAAAATCGTCAACTCATAAATGCCATCTTCGAACTCTTGTTTTACGGAGGCCGTCCTGCCATCTGCAGAATAATCCAGATTTAACAACTGGTTTTCAAGCTTGCCGCCTATCGATTTCTTTTGCAGGCTCACTTCAGATGCTTCCGGATTAAGCTTAAGATCTTCCGATATTGTGATTTCAACCGCTTTTTTCTCGTTATATTTCTGCTGGTTCTCCACTCCTGTAACCAAAATCAACGGTGCGGTTTTATCAATCGTAAACGACAGCTGATAGCTAAAATTCTGGCCTTGATTATCAGTAATCGTGACCGTTCCTTCGTAAAAACCTTCTTCCTTCAAGGTAAGTTCGGCTTTTCTATTCTGCCGCGAGCCAAGATGTTTCGGGGTAAAATCGATTTCCTGTTCTAAGCGTTCGCCGTTATACGTCCGCACCAATGTGGCAACTGCCTTTGTAATGCGTCCGTCATCCTCAAACAAAATGGCGACATCCCGATTGTATAATCCTTCTTTCTCGACTCCAGACATTTTCGGATCGCCTTTATCGATCGTAAAGGTAACCGTTTCTTTGTCGCTTTCGTTGCCGGCTTTATCGACAAGGAAGGCCGTAACACTGTATTTCCCGGAATCGGTAAACGGGACCGTTCCTTTGTTAGCGTTTTTCTTATCCCAGCTAATTTCAGCCGGCTGACCTTTCCCCTCTTCATCATCCGTAACAACGAGAACAGAAACATCTTCATGGAAAAAATTCTGCTCCGAAACGAGGAGATTTAACTCAACCGGATCAGTGTAAATCGATTTGTTAATGCCGGAGAGCTTGAGTTTCGGCTTGACGGTATCTCTTTCAATGCTGAAGCTTGCTGGCTTCCCTGTGAACCCCCATGTATTGGCGGAAAAATCAACAGTTACATCTAACCGGCCATCTTTTTGGGAAGGCAAAGAAACCTCAACCTTATACTCTCCTTTAAAAACAGCATCCTCATTGATTTTGCTTACCTTAATGGAGTTTGCTGCTTTACTATCGTATGTTGCGCCGATGGTAAAGGGCTGCACGACATCTGCAGGTGCTGGTGGTTGTGGCGGATCTTCTGTTCCCTCATCGTCAGGCTGCTCAATGGAGCTAAGATAGTTTTGATAATCCTCTTTCAGGTCGATTGTAAAAGTCGCCACGTCTTGCTGGTTCGTAAACCATTCCGGTTTTGGCTCTTTTTCGATATCCCACGTTTTGCCGTTCAGCTTTATATATCTGCTCGTCTCATTTTGTGATCGTACATGGTTGGTAAACAAAAGCACAAAGCTGAGCATGATGATGGCAAAGCTAATCCACACGAACCATTTATTCTGCTTATAGCTTTTATTAATCAGTTCTCCCATCTAATTTGTCTCCTTTTATATAGCTGCATTCGTATGAACGATGACCACATCTCGTTCTATAATAAATTTGCTTTCTGAAGCCGATCCCGTTAACACGGAAGACCCCTCTATCGCTACATCCAACAACACTGTCTCCTCAATCCCGATTGCTAATAATTCTGTTTCCGCTGCAGCTTCTTCCAAAAGCTCCGTTTCATCTGCATCAGCTGCTGCCAAAAATTCAGCTACCTTGGTATCAGCCGCAGCAGCCAAGAGTTCGGTCGCATCTGCCTCAGCCAAAAACTCGGTCACATCTGTATCGCTCGCTTCCAATAGCTCGGTCGCATCTGCGTCAGCTGACGCCAAGAATTCGGTTTCGTCATCGGCAGCTGCTGTCAAAAGTTCCGTTGCATCAACCTCACCTGACGCCGCTACTTCCAATTCGACATCGCGGCGGGGCTGAATCTCCCGTGTGATTGGTTTAACACTCTGTTCGCCTTTAGAACGAGAGTGGGCCTTCAGCTTTTTGACCCACTTGTGGAAACTAAATCCGGTTAAATCCTCGATCACTTCTGAAATATTTAATTTGATAAAAAGAATAACCGAGATTATGAGAGAGAGGATGGCACCGGCAAGGCCGCCATAAAAGATTGTTTGATATTCCACCTTTATCCCCCCTGCCCTACCAGATTCAAATTCATATACCTTTTTCTCAGCTTTAAGAAGCCCTCATCCTTGACAGCATCCTTTAATTTCGCTGCCTGCTCGTATACCTTTAAGGCGTACGCATAATTCCTTCGAGCCTCTTCTTTCGGCTGCTCGATATCAAGCAGCAAGTTTCCTAGTTTAATATGAGCATTAAGACTCGCGGGAAACTGCTTGATTGTAATCTCAAATTGTTCAACCGCCCGCTCAAGCATGCGCATTTCCTGATAAATCGTCCCGATTTTAATCATGTATTCTTCTTGATTTAAATCATCGCGATCCTCAAGGAGATTGTTGTAATGTAGGATCGCTTCTTCAAAGTCGCCAGTGGCTGCCGTTGTATCCTCCGAATTAATGCCTTTGCTGTAATAGGCCTGTGCTAATTTCAGTTCAAAATCGCGGGCATATTTATTAGCGAGGACATCATCATCTAATTTCGCTAACACATTGTTCGCTCTGTCGATCAATTGAATCGCCCTTGTGTTCGCATTTGGAATTTGTGCTTTATAGGACAAGTAAATATTTGCCAATGAATTGTAGTTGGCAATTTTTTTAGCATCATTGCGCGCTTTATCGGTGAATTTTTCAAAATCGTCCAAGTCATTGGCAAACTTTTTATAGTCAATATTTAAACTCCCCATCGTTGTCGCTAAAGACCTGTAGTACTCGACCTCCGGCTTGGCCTTTACCTCCACTTTGTTAAAAAATTCCTGGGCACGGAAATAATCCTTTTCGACATCGAAATACGTCATCCCTACTTTGAACAGAACCTCGTTATTGCTGTCAACATTGCCATAGCCTTCATCGATATATCGTTCAATATTCGATAGTCCTTTATCTGCTTCCCCTCTACGAATATAAATATCTAGTAAATTGTTGTAGGCCATGGCCTTGCTCTTATCTAGCTTAATGGCATTTTCAAGAATTTTTATCGCATCCGAATCGCGACCGTTTTGGAGATAGCTGTTTGCGTCATTAATTAAACTTAAATAATCTTGGAGCTGTTCATTCTTCATCCCTTTATAGCCCATGACAGAGGTCGTCGAAAATCCGAGGAACAGAACGGCCGGAATCAGAAAGACAGCCAATTTTTTAAAAAGCTTCCGTTTATAGCCCTGTGTTAATTTGTTGATATTCACTAGATCATAGGTTAGCTCTTCACAGCTTTGATAACGATTCCCCGGCTCTGCCTGGGTACATTTAGAAATAATATGCTCAAGCCCCTCGGGCAGAGAAGAATTCCACGTTCGAATCGGCTTTAATTCATAGGGCGGATCATTTAAGGTTTTTCCTGTCACTAAATGGTAGAGGGTCACACCTAAACTATAAATATCGGTTCTCGCATCCGTCTGAGCACCGGATATCTGCTCGGGAGCGGCATACCCTTTTGTGCCGAGATTCGTAGTATCAGTCGTATTTTCTGTTTTAAACTCTCTGGCAATTCCAAAGTCGATCAGCTTGATTTTCCCCTCTGGGGTCAGCATGATATTATCGGGCTTCATATCGCGATAAATGATCGGATTTGGCTTTCTCGTATGTAAGTAGCCGAGGACATCACTTAACTGCTTCGCCCAATCAATGACCTCATCAGCTGAAGCCGTTTTCTCACGATGCAGCTTCTCTTTCAGCGATTCGCCTTCAATATAATCCATCACCACGTAAATTTCGCCTTGGCGGTCAATAACATCATAAATGCGCGGCAAGGCGCCGTGGTCCAATCTTTTTAGCATATTCGCCTCAACGACAAGACTGTTGACAAGTAATTCGTCATTCTTATTGGCGCGTTTGCGGATATCCTTTATGACCAGCGATTTCTTGAGCCTGTTATCCATCGCAAGATAAACAATACTCATGCCGCCGCGGCCGATTTCTTTTAAAATTTCATAACGTTCATCAATAATGGTGCCGATTTTAATCAAGATACTTCACCCGCAGTTACTTTCGTTATTAATACGGAAATATTATCTTTTTCCATGCGTTTCTTTACCAAGTCGACCAGCCTGACAAGCGTTTCCTTCATCTGCTTCTCTTTTGAAAAACGGGCCGGTCTGAGACTAGTGAATATCTCATCCTCGCTGATTTCATGGTAAAAGCCATCCGTGCAGAGCATGAACAGATCACCTTCTTTTACTTCACCTTGTGATATGACAGGGTCCAGCTCCGGTGAGGCACCGACACATTGCAGCAAGACATTGCGGCGCGGATCAATTCTCGCTTGCTCTTCGGTAATATTACCGCGTTCAAGCTCCCGGGCCACTAGCGTTTGATCGTTTGTTAATTGAAAAAGGCCGTCTCGAATCCGGTAGGCTCTGCTGTCGCCGACGTGTAAAAGAAAATACTTGGATTCAACTATCAATAACGCTGTGATTGTCGTTCCCAGCTTAATCCTCTTCTCATCTCCATACGCTAAAATTTTTCGATTCAGCGCCTTTACACTTTCCGCTAATTGCTGCTGGATATCCGTTTCAATTTGCTCGTTGTCTGACAAGAGCAGCTCGGAAAGCTCTGTTTCAAACCAGTCTGACACCCCCTTGATGACAGTGGCACTCGCCAATTCACCTTGGCTAAGTCCGCCCATACCATCGCAAACGGCAAACAGACCGATTCTTCCCTTAGGCGATTTTGCTGTTTTAATGAGCAAGGCATCTTGATTCGTTTTCTTTTTAATTCCAGCGTCTGTATGATAAGCAATTTGAAATGACATGCATTCACCGCCTTTCTTAAGCGAATTATAGAGTTCTATCGGCGAATTTAGCAGTTCTATCGGCGAATTTCACGGTTCTATCGGCGAATCTGAAGCTGCGATCTAATAAGCTCAAATTTTTTTAATATACCTTAAAAATAAACTCTTCGTTGGCAAGCGTGATTCGGTCGTCATGCTTGATTTTCACCTTTTCATTCCTGGCGAGTTTGATATCATTGACAAAGCTTCCATTTGTCGAGCGGTTGTCTTTTAAAAAGTACTCCCCATCCTCGGTTAGGATATGGGCATGGACTCGGCCAACCGCTTTATTATTAGAAATATAGTCGACATTCTTAGCATCACGGCCAAGCTTAAATACATCCTTAGCAATCCCGACTTTCTCGCGATTCGCGACAGTTAATAGGAACGGCTGGGGAGCATCGATTCCCAGTGTAGTCGTGCCTTCATCGGCCACAGCTAAAACACGAGATTCTTCGTCGGCCACACCTAAAACGGTTGTTCCTTCATCCTGATGTTCAATTTCAACGAAAATTCCCTGCCCATTTTGGTGAACGACATTAATTTGAGTCGCAGCCAATGCTGCCGCCACTTCCCCAGCGGCTCGAGTTTCCCCAAGCTCCGTTCTTGTTACCCGTTTGTATTGAATTTCTTCCTCAATTTCAAGCTTTTGGCCTGTTTGCTTGTCGTGCGTCACACTCCGATTATGTGAGACTTGACCCTCATTTTGATCTTCAAGAAGAACTTCACCTTTGCCTGGGCTATAGAAACTAGCCCTTTTTCCGGCGGGCTGCTTTTTTGCCGGCCTTGAAGGGGAGCTTTTTCCAGTGGAACCACCAGTTGATTTCTTCCCCAGAGGTTCCCTATAATCATTTTGCGGCTGGACAGACTCGTCCCGAACACTCGCAAGCGCCTCTAACGTTTCTTTAAAGTCCAGCAAATCAATCTCCTCTGCCTGAACAAGGTAATTATGAATTTTCATAAAGAAAGACAAATCGTCCTCCTCGTCATACGGTGCCATCCAAAGTAAACTTATTAAAAAGTCCTTAACGGTGCCGGTTTCATATTGGTTATTTTTAATCGGCATATAGAAAAATAACGGTCTTCCTGCTAATGGGTCGATATAGATATATCTTTTATCCGCGACAATATTCCCCAGCTGCAGACCGATTTTTTTTGAATGAAGAAGAGTTTCTACTATATCTGTTAGAAACCTGTGTAACCGTTCCTTTGAGAATCCTTTAAAAAATAGCGGTCTGATATTTTCCCATGCAGACAAATCATACCTAAAATAAACATCCTTCTCTTTTTCGATGACAACCATCGACAGCAAACCGAAGACTTGGCTATTTTCCAGCAAGCCAATTTCATTCGTGGCCACTTCTACATCGCCGTCCACCTTAAAAAATAAAAATTCACGGCAATTCTCCACATTTAAATTCATTTGTTTGATCAAGGCTGTCCGACCCCTTTTGTTGGATTCCTATTAGCATGGAAGGGCTGCTTGCTCATGACAGCTTTTGCCCTTCCATGGATTTGACGATTACTTAAATTGGCTGGCGTTATTGTTAATCGCCGCTTCTGTGGCATCGTAATTGGTGACTGTCACATCCAAAAATTTCGAGTAACTTTCCACCACTTCACGATAGTTATCAAACCGTGCCGAAAATGCGTTGAAATTGGCACGAATCGTATTGGATGCATCACTATTCCATGTCTGGCTCAGCGCATTCATTTCTTTCTTAATATCTTGTAATCTAACATACAAGTTGTTGTTTAAATTTCTGATTTGGTTGGCCGTTTTACTAACCTCACCAAGTGAAATTTTAACTCCCTCAATCGTCATTTGGTCCACCCCCTTTTTTTAAAGGCTGTGTTAGATGTGAATGTTGATTTCCGTTCCAGGCGCTTCGCTTTCCGCGGGGCGGGCGGTGAGCCTCCTCGGCGAATCAAGCGCCTGCGGGGTCTCACCTGTCCCGCTACTCCCGCAGGAGTCTCGCGCCTTCCACTCCAATCAACATTCGGGTCAAAATCAACAATGTGCTTTAACACAGCTATTTTAAAAACACCCATTAGATGCAAAGATAAATTAGTTCGATAATCGTTTCGCACCGCTAATAACCTCATTTTGCGTGTCGCGATACGTTTTTGCTGATGTCTTCAGGAAATGAGAGAACTCATCCATTTTTGCCTTCATTTTCATGAAATCATCGGTAAATCCTTTAATCTGGGTCACGTAAGCAAGATTATCTGCCCCTTGCCATGCAGCACCCATTGCCTCTACTTCTGTAAACAACTGTTTATAAAGCCTTTCATAATCAGCGGCCTGCTGATCAATGCCCGTTGCCGCCTTTTCAAGCTTCGCCGGATCAACCATAATCGATCGAGCCATCCATATCACCTCCTTTCAAATAGAAAAGCGCAAGCGCCCTGGAGCTGGCCAATTCTCAAAGTATCGATACTGCCCCTTTTCCTTACATCTTTCTCAACTCATGAATAACCGCCCTGTACTTCCCTGCCGCGCTTTGCAGACTTGAAGCACAATTAACGGCACCTATCCCCTTGAATTCCCGGTTAATACCTTGCGAGATATCATCAAGCTCCCGGGCAAGCGCATTAAGTTCGGCAATAATGCTATCAATCTTATTTTTCACCTTTGCATCCATAGAAACACACCCCTTAAACTAGCGAATCGCTTCTGCTTTTCTCAGTAATGCCGCCTCGCCTTTTTCCAATAATTCCATTGTCCTGTTAAGATACTGGATATTATCATTGAGTCTGAAATGAAAGGTCGTGAGCATATCTGCCTTTAACACATGCCCCAAATCCAATAGATCGGCCTCACGATACAAACTATCAATCATGCTGTTCACATGCTGCGTTCTACGCTTTAATGCTTGTAATCTCGAAGAATAGTAAGCGAGCCTCGAAAGATCAACTTTTAGAATCGGTTCCACTGCAAAACCGTGACCGCCGGTAAGTTTCCCCCATAGCGTTGCAGCAAACGACTTTGCTTTATCAATGAATTGGTCGAAAAACTGGCTTATTTCCTGCTTTAATTTCTGTGAAACCTTCATGACTGTAAAAATATTGCGAATGCACTCTATTTTGATTTGCAGCAGCTTCTCATCAAGTTTGTTCTTCATTTCCACCGCTGTTGCCCCTGTAACAATCAACATTTGGAACACGGCCTGTTTGACGGATGCCATTGCTTTATCCGTAAGAGCCTCAAAGGATAAGGGAAGCATAATCCCGGAAAAAACAAAGTTTCCAGCCATTCGGCCGCCAGATGCCCCGTCAGATGCCCCAATGAAGTTTCCGAATTCATCAAACTCAACTGCCTTCAAGTCATGGGCATCGAGGGCAAGGACACCATAAGCAAGGACTGCTGAGATCACTGCCAATTTACCCATCTTATTCTTTGTTTTTACCGTCTTGTTGACATAGGGTACATGCCCTAGCTGTGAAACCGCATCGTCTTCATGAACGATAAACATATTCCTCTCGCTTTTTAAAATCTCCTTCTGTTCCTTTGAGAGAATCCACCAGTTAATCGGAGCGCCATTGACAACATAGGATTTGAGTTTTTCATCCTTATTGAAATAATTAACTAACACATAATTGGCTAAATTTCCGCCTTTGGAGTGTCCCATGACAAAGGAGTCGCCCTCGGCCCCTAAAATATAATCCTTATAGAATTGCGCTGCTTCTTTCTGCTGCTGGATTTCCTGGCCGATACCTGCTTCAATATTGGAGGTCCAGTCTGTCAAAAAATTCAGTGGATTAAAGGGGTTTTCACTGCCTCTAAATAATGCGGTGGCGTTCCCTTCCTCATCCTGCAAACCATAACCGACAAAGCCGGAATTAAACTTACCTTGAAAAGCCTCTTTCCATGATGGGTTGTTGTTTTGGTAACCAGTTAATTGAATATTGGCCAGGTTGCTGCCTTTTGGGCTTGTTATATATTTGTAGACTGCTTTAAAGGATTCATCCTTTTTATAATCATCTAAGGTACTCATCCTATTTAATATTTCATCCAAAGTTTTTTTCTTATTATCTGAGAAAGATTTAGGAATATCTAGATACGAAAGTTGCAATAATATATATTTATCCTGATCCGTTAAATTTGATAGGGTCATAGCGTTTACTCCTTAACGGGCTTATACTTGCTTATCAATTCTTCCGGACTTTTAATATCATCATAATCATCAACTACTAAATAGCCATAGACTTTAGCATCAAGGTTTGACCACGGTATATTATTAACTTTTGAAGTTCTAATGTATTCTTGAATATCTTCAGATTTATCAACCACCCCTACGGAAAGTGTGTAGTATTTTGATTGTAAATTCTTTATTATTTCAAAAGCCTGATATAAACCATCACGATACTCATCTAAATTTGGTTCCTTAGTAGTTTTAATCGCAACCTCTAAAACCACCATGAGATTTTTGTTTTCTCTATTTAGATAATCATAAATAGACATATCCTTCATACTGGGATCGTCTTCTTGCGAATTGACAAAAACCCGATAAACACTTCCTTCAGGAAGCTTTCCTTTTAACTCTTCTTTTAAGCTATTCGTCAATTCATCTCCCCAAACAGCGGAAATATACCCATCATAATAGTTAACTTCATCTGAACGACTTTGTCCCGCTGCAAAAATTAATTCAGGTTTTCCTTTTGGATAAACAAATAATTTATCTTTTCCATACATTTTCGAAAATAAAATACTGCCCTCTTTTTTACCTTCAACAACAAACTTTTCACCATATTTATCTTCTAAATAATTTAGAATTTTGCCTTCTGAATTCATACAACCCGTTCCTCCTATCACGACAAGGATTAGTAGGATGATCATCATAATCCTTTTATTGGTTTTCATCGGACACCTTCCTTCCCAAGTTCTTTTTTCATAGCAGCATCAGCTTTGTCCCATTTTTGAAGCCGAGTTCTTCAACAGTGCTGTTAATATTAAAGATTTCCCCTGTATACCGGCTGCAAAGAATAGTCTGTTCCGTTCCGGTAAAATACCCTTGTGACAATTCGGTCATCGTATTCGCTAGTAACAGCACAACTTCGTGAAGCGGGCTTTTGAGCGGGAGGAAGGTATCAAATGTTTGATTGGCAGCAGGGATAAATACTTCCACTAACACCTTATCCATAAATCAATTCCTCCTCACTCACAGCTGCCGAAGATAACAGCTTCACTAATACCGGCTTCCCTTTCTTAATCACATAACCAAAGTCGTTCGGTATTTCCTGATACATCTCGCTCGTGGTCTTATTTGTCTTCAATACATATTGATCGGTAATGCCGCTGCCAATCCAAATTCCATCGCTTTGCGAAACCTGAGTTTTAAACCAGCTTTCATAGGAAATCGAGTTGATACGGTCGGCCTGGTCGCCAATGATGAGATGGACGGCGAGCGAGCTGCCCTTCTCTAAAAACACCGTCAGCTTATCCTTACCATCTGCTGATAAGCTGTTATTCATCACAATGAACGAATCAATCACACAGAAAATGGGCTCAAATACCGGCGGAGCCGCACCGTCCGCGACCGCATCCTTTGTCGTGTTATTACGGTAGACAAGGGTGTTAAATAGATACACAACCGTCTCTTCGATTGCTTGGGCTCCGGTCACATAGCGATAGTTCCGGTTCGAATCTGTCCGGAAGTTATGTAACGGGTCAATCGCAATTACTTCACTCTCCCCGCTCGCCGCAAGCACTTCGGCTGCACCTTGGATAAACTGAGTGCATTCTTCATCACTGCTGCCTGTAAGCACAAGATTGACTAGTGAGTCGCTAAAGTTATAATAAGAAATCGCCAGCGTGTTTTTCTCAACCGCTACTGGTACATTTCCCGGCTGAGTGGTTTTCAGTTCGCCGGCGGCAAAAAAGTCGCGATCGACTTTTTCCGGGAGAATTGGAATCCTTCTTGCCCTCGCCTTTTGCCACCCCTTGCTTTTCTCCAAGCAATAATTCGTCATAAAGCGATACATATCCGTTGTGTCATCGGTTATCAGAGCGGTCTGGAATTCATACACACTGCCCGTTTTAAAAATGCCTCGTCCTTTATATTTCGAAGGATAGACACCATCAACACTGCCTAATACACCTGAGTATTCCGTTGTGTCGTTCAATTGCAGGACTAACAGCTGCTTGAAATTTTGCAGCAAACGATAGCGGATTGCTCCCGTGTTTGCTGCAGTAACGACAAAGTAAATTCCGTATTTGAGTCCTTCGCGTGTCAAGAAAGAAATGGCTTCTTCATAATCCTCATACATCTCCGAAAAAGCAGCGTAATTATGAATCACGACAACAATCGAAGCGAGCGCTTGATTGGCTGAGCGATTGTAAGTGCCGAAATCGCCGCCATAATTGGAAAGTAACTTTTTCCGGCGTTCGATTTCCTTCGTTAACATTTTAAATAGGTTGGTAACCTTCTCGCTTTCATGTGACAGCACGACATCACCGACATGGGGCGCTTCTTTGAACCAGCTTAATGTTTCACTGCTAAAATCTAATAGGTATAGATGGACCTCTTCCGGTGTGTGCTCTTCCATAAGTGAATAAATCATCGTCGCCAAGAAAGTAGTTTTTCCGCTGCCGGCGACACCATAAAGGACGGTATTCCCTTCCGCTGTTAACGGCAGTCTCAGGATGTGCTGGCTTTGATTTGCCGGGTCATCGTACTCGCCAATCAGCGGATTTAAGGCAAAGCTTTGCTCAAATTGCACGTTGTATTTTTCAAGCAATTTTTCCAAATAGATCTGACTTGGAATCGGCTCGAGCCAGAGCTGTTTCACTTTCACCTGTTCTTGAGACGCCAAATGGGCTAGGTAATTCGTGATTTCATCCAATTGCTTCGGCGGATTCTTCATCAGGGTGTTTCGCTTGTCGATCCGGGCGCTCTTTAGAACGCGGCCGAGATGATCGATGACAACGATGCTGTCATCACGGCGCTGCTCCAATTTTTCCTCTGGATAATACGGCGCACCGCCCCAGGCTGACTGCCCGAGCATAAACACTTCATTAAATCCGACTTGGAGGTAAAAGCGCCCAGTTGTCGAGAGCTCGGCAGCATCCGGCCGCTTAATGACCTCCATGCTGTCCGCCTTCTCCTGCACCTTTAAACTGATTCTAAATTTGCTGTTGCTCCATATTTGGTCATCGACAACCCCGGACGGCTTTTGCGTCGCGAGAATTAAGTGAATCCCAAGGCTGCGGCCAATCCTGGCTGCACTAACAAGCTGTGCCATGAATTCCGGCTGCTGCGTTTTCAGCTCGGCAAATTCATCAGAAATAATAAATAAATGCTGCAGCGGTTCACTGACCCGGTCTTCACGGTATAGCTTTTGGTATTTATAAATATCGATATTGCTTTCATTGACCCGTTTGCTCGTTTCGCTAAAAATAGCCTGGCGCCGCTTCAGCTCACTTTGAATTGAAATCAGCGAACGTTTCACAGCGGCTCCGTCGAGGTTGGTAATCGTTCCTGCTAAATGCGGCAGGTTTACAAACGCATTCGCCATGCCGCCGCCCTTATAGTCAATTAAAATAAACGCCACTTCATCTGGGTGATAATTTACCGCAAGTGACATAATAAGCGTCATGATAAACTCACTTTTCCCGGATCCGGTCATCCCGGCAATCAGTCCATGCGGACCGTGGAATTTTTCATGGAGGTCGAGCTTGAATAATTCCCCCGCTTGATCAACCCCGATTGGTGTTTCCAGAGTTTTTACCGGATCATTTTCCTTCCATTTTGTCAGCACATTTAGATGCTCAATCTTACTAACACCAAACATTTCTAAAAAGGTGAGCATCTCCGGCAGCGCATATGCCTTATTTAATGAAGAAAGTTTGATGTTTGCAAGCTGAATGGCAAGTTTCTCCGGGTCCTCCTGCAAATAGATATCGGGGCGAAATGCCGTATATTGCCCTGTAATATCATCTTTATCAAAAATCTTTGCCGCTTCGTCATCCAGTTCAATGACCGCTGAACATTCCTTCGGCAAGTTTTTCAATTCATCATAAAGGGTCATCAGACTAAAGCCGATGCTCTGGTTTGCTTTTAACATCATTGTGAACATTTCCGCTTTTGCTGCTAAATTTTTATCCATCGAAAAAATAACATAGTTTGGGACTGCTGATTCGTCCGCTTGCTCGAGCCGCTGGGAAATTTCTTTTTCCAGTACAGCTGACAGCTCTTTTAATTCCTTGGCATCAGTGGCCATAAAGCGAATGGTTTTCGTATCATCCCACACATGTGGCAGCCATTTTACAAAATCCCACATGTCCTGTTCTCGTTTATCGTAAACAAACACCAATTTTAATTCATCATAACTATGTAAGGCTGTTAATTGAAAAATCAGCCCCTCGACAAAGTCCTTTACCTTTTCCCTGCTGCCAATAATCCCGCTGACCTTTTCCTCTAAGAGTGAGAACGTAACGGGTACATCCGTTAAGACCTTAGGCGTATCTGCCAGTTTATAGAGCTCTGCTTGCAGCTCATCATCCTCAAGAGTAAAGCGTTTTTCCGGAAACTTGATGTCAGCATTGAGCGGCAAATTGCCAAGACCTAAACGCAGCTTTAAAAAGTCATTCTGGCCAAGGGTCCGTTCCCACAGATTTCGCTGCCGCGCTTGAATCCTAGCGATACAATGCCCAATCGGGACATGGTTCTCATGCAGAATCTCACTTTGCCGCTTCTGTTCTTCTTCGATGACCTTCGCCATTTCCACTAAGTAGGCGCGATATTTTTCCTGTCTGATTTTTTCACGTTTTATCCTGGTCTTTTTCTCATGCCGTTTCGTTAAAATCGGCCAAAGTATCGTCCCAACAAGCATACTAAAGGACATCACCAACATCGGCATTGCATGAATGATGTTCCCATTTGATGACATGACATTTTGTAAAGTAAACAGACCCATAAATAAAGAGGCCATTCCCATTGTGAGCGACGGCCCTAGTAGCAGCATCAACGGGGTTTCTTCAGGGTTCGCTGGCTGTGGCGGGGGATCAATTTTGATTTCTGACGTAGCGATTTCTCTTTTAAAACGAGGAGAGCGGTAAAAAAGCTCTTCAGCTTCCTCCTCCTGTTGAAATTCATCTAGCTCTTCCTCTTCCGTTATTGTTGGCTTTTCGGCAGCAAACGGCTGAAACGCATTGCGCTCCAAAAGAACTAGCTGATGCGGGTTGTTTAACGACAGCAGTTTCCCGTTGTAAATAATTTTTAAGCCCATTATGTAGATACAATCGCCGATTTTAAGGGTGCGCTCGGTGATCTTTTCTCCGTTGACATATGTACCATTGGAACTTTTTAGATCACGGACAACCGCTCTGCCGTTTTTGTCATATTCAATGACACAGTGGGAATTGGACACTAATTTATTGGCAAAACAAATTTGACTGTCTTTCGACCTGCCGATTTTTACCTCATTTGAAGTAACGTAGTGCTTTGTATATATATATTGATCTTGTTTCGATGGCTCTGCATATAAAAGCGACGGCTTTTCATTTTCACGCTTAATCGTATAGGTTTTGAATGGTTCCACCGGCTGTTTGTTTTGCTTTTGACCCTCGGCATTACTTATGTACGCATATTTATTGGACTTTATGAACCATTGTCCGTCTTCAGCCTCAACCGCCATCAGCTCGATTTTGCTGCCACTTTCATCTTCCGTAGAAAGGACATAACGACCTGTCACCCGCTCTGGCAATACAAAGGTGAGTGCTTTTTTTCTGTCAAATAATGTTAAAATCACATTAAATCTCTCCCCGGTCAGCTTGAATCTATTATCGTATAATGTATATTTTCACATTGTTTATAGGTTTAATGGCGTATGGAGATAGGTATCTCCTTGCTGCAATACCGTCCATTGGAATTATGTTTATGTTAACAATTGGGATTCCTAAATTTTTACTTCTTTATCATATCATTTTTTTGATAGGGCTAAATTCCTTTAGTAATGGGACTAAGGGACCGTTTTTACACCGGTCTTTTTGTTAGCTGAAGGGAGAAGAGGTCATCGGTGGGGGCTTGTGAAGGTGCGGGTAATGGTGAAGGGTAAAAAAACTCTGAGTTTGGGTTGCAATTAAGGTAATTGGGAATCTTTTTATTGGATTTTTCGGCGGGACGGGTTCCAATAAGCTCTATTGGATACCTTTTTGTTAGATTTCGAGGCCGGACGGGTTCCAATAGGCTCTATTGGATACCTTTTTGTTGGATTTCGAGGCGGACGGGTTCCAATAGGCTCTATTGGATACCTTTTTATTAGATTTCGAGGCCGGACGGGTTCCAATTGGCCTCATTGGTTACCACTTTTTACTTTTTTAAGAGCGGTTCATAAAGCCCGCTTTGAAGGAGATCATGTCGTAACGGTTCATAAGAGCGGTTTATAAAGCCCTTTTCGAAGGAAATCATGTCGTTACGGTTCATAAGAGCGGTTCATAAGAGAACGTCTAAAATTTTGTAATTAAATCATTTACACTAGATAATTTCCATTCCCTTTTTTCAGGTGTTTCGGTCATCAATAACCTTCATTGGTTACCATTTCATAGCTTTTTCTCCTCTACTGCCACAACGAACTGCTCATAGTTACGCTTAAGCGGACCAAAGAGGAGAAGAAAAGCTTCAGCGCCTTTGGGCAGGCGCTGAAGCTAAACAGCGGACGAACCCCATAATCACCAAGATATATTGGTGATGGGCTTATCCCACTCTTTCACACAGCAGGTCCCCATTTTAAAAACTCGGGAGCTAACTGACAAACACCAGTCTCTTTCTTTATTGAATTAAATCTCTGTAGCCACTTCAACGGCTTCGACAACTAATGGAGTACCAGCAGAAAGTGTGCCGGTTACACCATTAAAAGTTAATTCTGTTGCCGAAACGGTATAAGAACCTCCTTCCTGCAGCACACCATTAATATATAGATTATAGTATCCATTGGCTACGACAGGAAATGCAGTTGCAGCAGTACCACTGTCATCCAAGAAATCTGTTGCGGGTACGGTTGTCCCATTTGTCACCGTTAAAGTTGCTGCTAAAACATCAAAAAATCTTGTTGATGTGCCAGTGACGTTCACATGGATATTAATAAGCGAAAGTGCCATATTCTTCACCTCCATTCCTTTACCTCCTATTAGTAAATGCACTTCTAGAGGTAAAGGGACGGGCTTATCCTATGATTCTTTCAACCATTTTGGCCAATCTGTTTCCATATAAAGCCGACGGATTCCACAATAATCGGAGTCCCGGCAAAAATCGTTTGAGCAACAGGTCTGAATGAAATGGAATCGAGACTAATCCCATACAGTTTTCCTTCCTGCATAACACCATTGATATAGAGATTACTATAACCATTCGGGTTAAAAATGGTGAATTCCTTCACCAGGTTTCCATCGTCGCCTGAAAACAATGTGCTAGGAATGACTGTCCCATTCGTCAACTGAATATCCTCTTTGGAAATATAGAAATAGCGATTAACGATGGGAATGATGTAAACATCAGAGGGTGTTATGGGGGAGCAGCCAATAATGGTTGGGTTCACTTCAATATGGGGTTTGCATTCAATCTTTACTTTCATGCTATTTTTTAATTCCTGCCATTCTTCTAACTCTTTTTTTAGTTTTTTCTTCCGATTTGTCATTTAATGATCCCCTCCGTGATAATCAGTGTATGAAATCGATTGGGGATTGAAAGAGAAATTATCCTATATATAACAAAAAAAGAGACAACCTTTATCAGGTTGTCTCTTTTTTTGCCTGGCAGCGTCCTACTCTCACAGGGGCGCCTGCCCCAACTACCATCGGCGCTGAGAAGCTTAACTTCCGTGTTCGGTATGGGAACGGGTGTGA